>MKVH01000009.1 GCA_001899175.1 Candidatus Kapaibacterium thiocyanatum
GGTCACCAGGGTATTCCGTCGTCATGCAGGCCTCGTACGTCCCCGCATCCGCTGGCGTGAAGTTCGGGAACTCCATGGATGACATGTTCAAGGGCGCTTCCGCTCCTACATCGGCAACGATGATCCTCTCATTGTAGACCGGCACACGTCCCGGCATGCGGAAGATCTGCAGGCGCACCGGAATGTTCGACAGATCCTGGATGCCGCCGTTGACGATACGGCCGCGAGGCGTGAACGGACGCTTCGCGTGATACTGACCACTCGTCACGACTGGCGCGTCCAAAGCCAGGACACCGACTTCCTCGTTGTGCAGCGTCTGGAAGATGTACTGACCGCTCACGGGGAAACAGTCATTGGCCTGTTGTCGATCCACGGTGCCCATCAGTTCCGTACAGACCTGGAGCGACCAGTTCGCAATGTCCTGGGCCGTGAAATTCTTGAAGTCGACCGTCGAAAGCTCTCCGATCTTCAACCGCACGTCGGTGATCACCGTATCGCGATAGACTTCCTGCCCACCAGGCGAGCGACGGATGATGGCGATGCAGCGCGTCGACGTCACGTCGTTCAGACCCACATTCTGTATGCGGGCCGTGACCGGCAGGGCTACACCGCGGGGATACTTCCGGGGTACTTCCATCGGCGAACGGATGGCACGGACGGCAACGTCGTTGTCGAAGGCGATGTTGAATTCACGCCTGTAGTTGAAGTTCCGCGAGCCGGAGCTGTAGGTCGCCTCCAGAACATAGACGCCACCCGGAATAGGTGTGAGATTCAGGATACCGTTCGGGCCGGCGGCGGGGCCGGTCGCATCCGGAATATCGAACTTGTGGAGACCGTCCGTCATGGCGACATGCGTCATCACGCTGCTCGCTCCCTGACGTCCCTCGTAGATGATGTTGTTGGACGGCAGAGGACCGACGATCCGGTAGGTCAGATTGATGTTCTGGCCTGCCGACTGATAGATCGACAGTGATGGACGCGAGAATTCCGGCGTCGAACCGTCGTAGACGAAGCCGGCCTTCAGCACACGGCGCGGATCGACGTCATCCGGGAACGAATGATCGATACCGGACAGACCTATTCGTACGATCGGACGAAAGACCCATCGGCCCGGAAAGATCGTCAAGGAACAAGCGTCGCGATTCCTGATTCCGCTCCACGACATTGCCGCATATCCCGAAGGCACCTGCGTGTATTCGAATTCAGGCCATAGCGACGTGAATCCACTACGGAAGGTACAGATCTCGAAGAGGATGTGCTTACGACCATCCCATTGCTGCGGGGTCGAGAACGGGAACTTCACCCATGTCGGCGTGCCCGCGACAGCATCGAACACGTGCGCCCCATTGTCGTACACGGTCGTCATGTTGTTGTCCATCGGCGAAGGCACGACATTGAAGTCGACGAACTTCATCCTGATCGTGAACCGGCGGCTGTTGAACGGTGTGATGTTGCGGAAGTTGAAGGCAATGGACTCCAATCTTCCTGGAGTCAGTCCGTAGAAGGCCGCCTCTTCGGCCCTGATGATGAACTGCGAGCGTACCGTCCAGTAGAAATCACTGAACGGATTCGGGTTGAACCCGAAGGGCATCCAGGTCCTGGGACTTCCGGTACTGCCACCGGAAATCTCGACGTGGGACTGGGCCCTTGTCTGACCCGGACTCAACAGTCCGAGTAAGGCAATAGCGAAGATGGTCGCCATCCGCAGATGCGGACGGAGGAGCAAGCGATACATAGGTTGTGCACCGAATAACTGTGAAGGAAACCGGATTGTAGCCTGGTCGTCTACCCAGCCCTGGTTGCCGCCTGGCGGATCGATACAGCACCGGATCGGATCCTGGCAGTCCAACTGGACATGACTGAGTACTGTGGTGCAATGCCGCCCTCTGGCATAGCCCACCATCCCACCTGACCCACACTATCGAAAGACGGAAGTTCCGGCACGGTGTCCATGCTACCCTCTAGCATGGCCCTGCTGCCCGTTGCCCATCGTACTGCTCTTCGTTCACAGGGTGCATGCCCCCTCAGGCATCTCCCTGCATCATTAACCGATGAGAAAATAACATTTTTTCATTGGTGATGTACGTATCCCGAAAAAATTCGACGGAACGACGGAATACCCTCTCCGTGTTCCACGCGTCGGTGCTCCGAGGCAAATATGGGGATGCCCGCCGTACCGCCGATGACGGATGCCGCCAGTGAGCATCACGTACGACACCCTCCGCACCGGACCGATCCCGCTGCGTATTTTCGTGGTCATGAACATCACCATTCTCGGCGCAGCCCTCTCCGGTCTGGCCGCAGCACAGCTCGCACGGCGTACCGGCAACGACGTCTTCGTCACCGACGCGAAACCGGCCGAGAAGACATCGGAAGCGGTCGGCATCCTGAAACGCGAGGGAATCGCCCACGAGTTCGGCGGACATACCGATCGGGCACTCGAAGCGGACCTCATCGTCACATCTCCCGGCGTCCCTCCTTCGAATATCGTACGTCAGCGGGCGGCCGAACGCGGCATCCCCGTCATCGGGGAACTGGAATACGCATCGCGTATGATGACGAATCCCCTCATCGCCATCACGGGTACGAACGGAAAGACGACGACGACGGCATTGACGGCATGGATACTGCAGCAGAGCGGGCGTTCGGCGGTAACGGCGGGCAACATCGGCACTCCCCTGTCGAGTCTCGTCGGCATGATATCTCCCGATACCATCGTCGTCGTGGAAGCCAGCAGCTATCAGCTCGATACGACCGTCAGCTTCAGGCCACGCGTCAGCATCCTCACCAACGTCACTCCCGACCATCTTTCCTATCACGGCACATTTGAACAGTATGTGCATGCGAAGTGGAAAATTTTCGCTAACCAACGCGATAATGATGTCGTAGTTTTGAACGCAGATGACCCGCATGCAGCTGCGGGTGCATCGACGGCACAAGGGATGGTCTCCATGTTTAGTACTTCACATGAAGTGGAACGTGGGGCGTTCGTCCGGGGGGACGAAATCATCCTGCGTGCCGGCTTGCAGCATAACGAGGAGATTCTCATGCCGGTACGCCGAATCGGACTGCCGGGAGTGCACAATTTGTACAACTCCCTTGCAGCCACCCTTGCCGCACGCGCCTTCGAAGTGCGCAACGAAGACATCCGCGACTCGCTCCAGTCGTTCGCCGGTGTCGAGCACCGCCTCGAATACGTACGGACCTTCCATGACGTACGCTATTACAATGACTCCAAGGCCACGAACGTCAATGCCGCCTGGTACGCACTGGCGAGCTTCGATCGTCCGATCGTCTGGATCGCCGGTGGCCGTGGGGACAACAACGACTACGGCCAGCTCGACGATCTGGTCGACACGAACGTGAAGGCCATCGTCTGCATCGGCGAGGAAACCGACACCATCTTCAACCACTGGTGCACGCGCAAGCGCTGCGTCAAGTCGCCTACGCTGCAGGACGCCGTCCGCCACGCTTCGGAACTGGCGGAACACGACGATATCGTTCTCTTCTCGCCTGCCTGCAAGAGTTTCGACATGTTCGACAACTTCGAGCAGCGCGGCAGAGTCTTCAAGGACCTGGTCTCCCAGCTCTGAAAGCACCCTCCCGATGCCGGTCATCACCGTTCGCGGTCTTCACAAGTCGTATGGAGACTTCCATGCCGTCAACGGTATCGACCTGACCGTCGAACAGGGTGACGTCTATGGCTTCCTCGGGCCGAACGGCGCGGGCAAGAGCACGACCATCCGCATGATGCTGTCGCTCGTCAAACCGACGTCCGGCACCGTCGCCCTCTTCGACAAACCCCTGACCACGCATCGTGAGGAAATCCTCCGCCGCGTCGGTGCCATCGTCGAGCGCCCGGATTTCTACAACTACCTCACGGCATACAGGAATCTCGAACTGCTCGGACGCCTGAGCCGTGCCGACGTGTCGACCGCATCCATCATGCGGGTCCTCGGTATCGTCGGCCTCGATACGCGGGCACATGACAAGGTGAAGACCTTCTCCCACGGCATGAAGCAGCGTCTGGGCATCGCCCAGGCCCTCCTGCACGATCCCGATCTCATCGTTCTCGACGAACCGACGACCGGCCTCGACCCGCAAGGCATGAAGGACATCCGCGAGCTCATCCTGTCGCTCAGCGCAGATCATCGCAAGACGGTCTTCCTGTCTTCGCATATCCTTCCCGAAGTGGAACTCACGGCCACGCGCATGATCGTGATCAACCGTGGCAAAACCATCGTGGAAGGATCGGTACAGGACCTGCTCAACGCCGGACGGCTGCGTGTGACGATCGAGACCGATCGCCCGCACGATGCCGTGACCGCGCTCGGCACGACGCCGTTCGCAGGACGTATCAACGGCATGACGGAGCGGGCGCTCATCCTCATGCTCGACCGTAACGAGATCGCCGGCGTCGTCCATCATCTCGATCAGCACGGCCTGGCCATCCACGGAGTCGTCCCCGTTCGCTCGCTCGAAGAGTACTTCCTCTCACTCGTGAGGGAAGCCTCATGATGATCACGGCATTGCGCGTCGAACTCGCCAAGGTCTTCAGCAAGTGGCGCACGTTCATCGGCTTCATCGCCATGACGCTGCTCGTACCCGTCATCGTACTCGCGATGAGTGCGGAGGGTGGACAGTACTTCTCCTTCGCCATGCAGACACTGCAGCAGGCCTTCACCTTCACGGGCAATCTGATGAACGGCTATACGGTAGCCTACATCATCTTCGGGGCGCTCTATCTCCACGTACCGTTCCTCGTGACGCTCGTGGCCGGGGACAGTCTCGCCGGCGAAGCCACGTCCGGTACCTATCGACTCCTCCTCACACGGCCGCTGACGCGCACGACGATGGTGACGTCGAAGTACCTCGCCTCCATGATCTACGTCAAGCTGCTCGTCCTGTGGATGGCCATCCTGTCGCTCGGTCTCGGCGTCCTCGTCCTCGGCACGGGCGAAGTCATCGTCATACGTTCCCAGATCACCATCATCGCCCAGAATGACGTCCTCTGGCGCTTCGCACTGGCCTATGCCTTCGCCATGCTGTCCATGATGACCGTCGCGAGCGTTGCCTTCCTCTGTTCGTCGCTCGTGGAGAACAGCATAGGACCGATCATGACGACGATGGCCATCATCATCGTCTTCACCATCATCTCCGCCATCGATCTGCCGCTGTTCGACTCCATACGACCGTTGCTGTTCACCAATCACATGAACGGCTGGAAGCTGCTGTTCGACGATCCGGTCGACTGGTCGCGCGTGGCGACGTCGGCATCGGTACTCGCAGGACACATGGCCGCCTGCTACGGTGCGGCCCTAATCATCGTCAGAAGGAAGGATATCCTTACATGAAGCGTCACGTTCTCGCCATCGTCGGAATCATCGTCCTCGCAGCCGGAATGTATGCACAGGAAGATCCCCAGGCCCTCATGCACCGTATGCGCGACCGCATGCTCGGCGCACGCACGTACGAGGCCGACATGCGCATCAAGGTCGACGTTCCCTTCCTCAAGGCTCCCGAATCACGGGCTCGTATACGGTTCGAACAACCGGACAAGACGCATATCGATGCGCCGGGCTTCGCCATGATTCCCAAACAGGGCGTGGATCTGTCCGGTGCACGCCTGCTCTCCAAGCCGTTCACGGCCGTCGACGCCGGACGTATGCCGTTCCAGGGAACGACGATGAGAAAGGTCAGGATCATCCCTACGAGCGATGCCGACGATATCGCAGTGGCCACGATATGGGTCGATACGACGATGCTCGTCCCACGTCGTGTGGAGATGACGACGAAGAAGGGCGGCACGGTCATTGCTGAACTCGTCTATGACGACACGACAGCGCGTACCTACTGCCTGCCGTCCTATCTCAAGCTCATGGTCGACGTAGGCGACTTCGCATTGCCCAAGACCATGACCGGCGACTTCGACACGAAGGCGAAGCCGGGGCCGAAGGGTGAACAGAAGGCCACGGTGGAGATCTGGTACAGCGGATACAGGATCAACCGATAATCTGACGGAGTACTTCCACCCAGTGCCGACGATCAGCTTCACATCGATGACGATGCATGGAATCAGGCATGTACTTCCGATGATTCATCGACACCTGCGATCTTCCCTCCCGTTCGAACGAATGACATGGCGCCAGGCAGGTACCCGGCGCCGGATATCATCTACGGATATGCTTACTTCATGGCCTCGTACTGCGCCATCAGATCTTCCGACGTCGAGACGGAATAACGCACCTTCACATCACGCGGCGAGACGAGTTCCTGCCGACCGTCCGGCATCGTCGCAAGATCGAACAGCTCCTCTCCGTTCATGAGATCGCCCATCGAGGCCTTCTTCCATACGTCACCCTCGACCTTGTATCCCCTCTGACTGACGATGATGAGGGGCAGAGAGTAGGCCGTCAGAACGGCATTCGTAGCGAGATCGCCTCCGTTATGATCGAGCAGGTTGTCGACGGCATTCTTCATGTCCGGGAATCCGAACGGAATGAACAGGATCGTCCATGCCAGATCATCATCCGCGAACCGACCGACCTTGACGAACTTATCCGTCAATGCGACGTTCTTCGTCGAGATAGTTGTGAAATCCCCGACCCGGACAGAACACCCACAGATACCCAGCATCACACCGAGAACTACGACGATCGATAGCGCACGTGAAAAACGCATATGCACATCCCTTCAATGAAACGATGATTGAAAAAGAACCACGCCGCAATATACCACCGAAGAATTCATTCGATAAATACAATGATTGTTTAACATTGTATAGTCTACTTCTATTTTTTAACCATCTTTATAACAGAATTCCATGTACGTCCTTTCGCGGATTTGCTGTACGACCATCTTTCTTTTACTAAACACGGCATTCTGTTTATCAGAGGAAACCGACACGGTATTCCACAAAAATGGAAGGACCTACATAGGTCGAATCGTGGAATATCTTCCTGAACAGAGCGTCAGCATTCTTACCCAGAACAACGACGCATTCGTCGTACCGTGGGGAGAAATTCTCCGCGTCGCACGTGTCACGAGAGCCCAGACGACGTCCGGACGCTATGTCGGCCCTTCGAAACGGAGGGCATTGGATACGACGGACATGCCCTCGTTCATGATCTCAGGAGCCGGTTACGTCAACGGATTCATCGGCTACGTCATTTCTTCCTCGACCGCTATCCGGGATCAGGCAATCGCGGGATGGGGTAGAGGGCTGAACGGTGTGGTCGCCGGACGTATCGGCCGAACGAAGTATCTCGGGGTAACGGCGGACTATCTGTCGGCATCGTTCCAGAACAGTCTCGGCGCCAGTGGGACCCGATGGACAGGCACGGCGACCTTCTGGTCCGTCGGCCCAAGCCTGTCGTTCGAAGCGCTCGGATTGTGGTTCACGTCTTCCCTGAGCTATCTGCATCAGCGGTACGACTGGGATAGCCCACCGGGGTATCCGTCCGGCTATGTTCAGGCCGAGACCCGCGAAGGTATACGCCTGCAACACCACCTCGTCATCCCGGTCACGCCCTTCGTCGGAATCCATGGTGGTGCACGATTCGACATCGCGGGTACGTTTCAGCCCAACCTCATGTTAGGAGTGTCGTTCTGCAACTTCATGGACCTTCTCTACCATAACCATCAGTGATGCTCGTAGGATCGGGGCCGCATGGAAGCCGGCCCCGATACTCCATCCTCGTTAGTAGGAGGATCATGGGATCGGTCGACGGCGCTCGTCGTCGAAGAAGCCGAACCAGGACAGGCCACAGCCTTTTTCCGAATCGATCATAGTGGTTCCCGTTGCCATCCTTCCATCCGTCGCCCGATCTCCTGAACGTCGATGGAACCACCCCATCCAGGATGCCTTGCCGATAACAGACATGGTTCCTGTCCCTGTGCAGGAACGGTACGAATTCCTTCGGTTGCTCGATGGTGGCCGCATCGGCCTCCTGTGCAGCGAATGGCTCATTGTCGACGAGGACGACACCGTCCACACAGACGGTCGAGCGTGAAACCACTCTCAACGACGATACATCCCGTACAGGATGGGTACGAAGCTCCAGGCGGCCGATGCGGTAGACGAAGTACAACGTATCGGCGACACGTACGTAAGCGTCGTTCACTACGGACGACTCCTGAACCTTGTTCGACATGCAGCGGAAACTGTCGCCCTGCATGAATGTGTAGATGCCGTGCTTGTCGGCATAGAATTCGGTGTTCAGCTTCCTGAACGTAGCACGATCCACATCGATCGGATGATACCTGAAGTAATACCTGTTGACGTCGAGCGCCCATGGACCCCGGTAATCTTCCTCCCATACGTTCTCGAACGAAGGTATATCCACATCGTCGAATGCGATGAATGCACCATTGTCGTCCCGATAGACATGATACCTGTCCTTCGGAACACCCCTGTCGATATGGAACGACTCCACGTCCACTTCGGGATGAGGCACGGAACGGAAGAACATGACATTCCTGTCCTTCGCATATGATTCGTCAACTACCACGAACGACGCGGCATCCGCAGGGACAGGTTTCGAGCCGAGCTCGAACCGGTTTCCGTCCACGCAGTATTCGATCGCGCCCGACGAGGTGCGGTAGTACGATCTGGATCTCACGGCATCGACGGGATCGCCGGGAGTATATCCACCTGCAGCGACGATGGCGACAGCAGCGAATGCCGGGATGAGGAAGCGTTTCATGCCCCAATGTCGGAGGGCCTCCTCTTCCGGACAGGAATGGTTCGTCACATCGGAGTTCCGATTACATTTGCCGGGACCGCATCCGTCCTTCTCCTACATAACGTACAGAGCCATGTATCTGCCTATCCGTATCAGCTGTGCCACGATCCTGTTCGTACTTGGCACGACGTGCTGTTTTTCGGAGGAGACCGACACGGTGTTCCTCAAGAGCGGGAAGGCGTACATAGGCAGGATAGTCGAGTACATTCCGGAACAGGACCTCGTCATCCGGATCCTGGACAACGAGGCACTCGTCGTGCCGTGGATGGATATCCTTCGAGTGGGGCGCGCTTCCAAACCCGGAACGATTCAGGAGCCTGCTACCGATCCTCTGACGCGAAGCCTGCTGGACACGACGGAGATGCCGCCGTTCATGATATCCGGTGCGGCCTACGTCAACGTGTTCTACAATACGGGATACTCCACGCTGATCGATCCCGATGTGAAGGCGATGACAGGTTGGGGTAGAGGGCTGAACGGTGTCGTCGCCGCAAGAACGGGACGGGCGAAGTACTTCGGTGTGACGGTGGACTACCTGTGGGCGTCGTTCCAGAATGGCCTGGGCCAGGATGGATCGGCATGGACGGGCACGGGAACGTTCTGGTCGATCGGCCCTTCCGTATCGTTCGAAGCGGCCCGTACCTGGTTCACCGCATCCGTGAGTTATCTGCATCAGCAGTTCCGCTGGAAGCATGCACGCGGAGTTCCCACCGTCTATCTTCCCGACGAAATCCATGACGGTATCCGGCTGCAGGGCAACCTCATCGTACCCGTCACCGACGTCGTCGGAATCCATGGCGGCATGAGGGTCGACGTCGCGGGCGCAATCCAGTACAACCTCATGGCCGGCGTGTCGATCTGCAACTTCATGGACATTCTGTATCTCAACTGGCGTTGAATCGAGCTTCTGCGATCGGGAGTACGATGACGGCATGCCGCGTGTCGTATCTTTGCCCATGCGCTTCCTCAACGACCGCCACGTGGAATGGCTGATACGCTGGGCCTTCGCCATCGTCTACGTCTGGTTCGGCATCCTCAAGTTCACCGACCTCAGTCCTGCACATGACCTCGTCATGCAGACGTTGTCCATGGTTCCCGTCGACAATGTATCCGCATTGCTGGGCGGGTGGGAAATCATCATCGGTCTGTGCTTCCTCGCTCCACGGTTCACGAAGATCACGTTGAGCATGTTCTTCGTCCACATCGCGGGCACGTTTCTGCCCGTCTTCTTCCTGCCGTCGGTCACATGGCTGAAGCCTCCCTACGGCCTCAGCTTCGTGGGCCAGTACATCCTCAAGAATCTCGTCTTCATCGCTGCAGGAACGGCGCTCGCGCAACGCTCGTTGCGGAGCTGAGATCAGGGATTCAGGATGATGCCGACGGGACAGTGATCGCTCCCCATGACTTCCTGCGAAATCCATGCGTTCTTGAGCGCAGGGCGCAGATCCTTGGTGATCCAGTGATAGTCGATACGCCAGCCTACGTTCCGATCGCGGGCCTTGGTGAAATAGTCCCAGTACGAATACTGCTCGGCTTCGTCGGCATGGAACTCACGGAAGGTATCCAGCCAGCCCTGCTCCACCATCCAGTCCAGCTTGGCACGCTCTTCCGGAAGGAAGCCCGTTGTCTTGGAGTTCTCCTTCGGACGTGCAAGATCGATCTCCATGTGGGCGATGTTGTAGTCGCCGCAGACGACGATGCCGCGGCCTTTCTTGCGCAGTTCATCGCAGTGAGCGAACAGTGCATCGTAGAACCGCAGCTTGTACGGCACGCGTTTGTTCTCGCTGGAGCCGTTGGGAAAGTAGATGTTGAAGAGTACGAAGGAACCGTAGTCGATCTCGAGGATCCGTCCTTCCTGATCGAACTCCTCGATACCGAGCTTGTCGTTGACGCGGACGGGTTCGATGCGCGACAGTACTCCGACGCCGGAGTAGCCCTTCTTCATGCTGCACGAATGGAAGTACGTGTGATAGCCTTCGAGATTCCTCACTTCGTCGGGAATCGATACGGCATCGGCCTTGGTTTCCTGAAGGCAGATGACGTCGGCATTGACTTCGCTCACCCAGTCCATGAAGCCCTTCTTGAGGGCGGCACGGATGCCGTTCACGTTCCAGCTAATGATCTTCATCGGTTCACCAGTTCACTCATGGTAAAGAGCGCATTCAATTCGTATCCGGCTTCGCGCAGCTTGGCGCGTCCCCCGCTCTCGCGGTCGATTACGCATACGACGTGCGTGATCTCGGCGCCGAGGTTGCGCAGATCGTTGCCGCTGATGATGACCTGACCACCGCTCGTGATGACGTCTTCGACGACGAGTACACGCTTGCCCTGGAGATCGGGGCCTTCGGCCAGCTTGCACGTTCCGTAGTCCTTGGCCTTCTTCCGTACGAAGGCGGCAGGTAGGCCCGTGGCCATGGAGAGCGCCGTCGCGATGGCGAGCCCTCCCATTTCCAGACCGGCGAGGACTTCGGTTCCGGGAGGAATCATCGCCACCAGGTGCTCGGCGATGGCCTTGAGCAGGGACGGATTCGATTCGAACTGATACTTGTCGAAGTATTCGTTGCTGACGACACCGCTGCGGAGCTTGAATTCCCCCGTGAGATGCGATGTGTCGAAGATGCTGCGCGCCAGGTCTTGTCGTGTCATGATCGGCTTGGAGATGGAATGGTTCGGGCGAAAATACCATTCCCCGGCCTATAAAAAACTCAGGGCGAGCCCGGAAAGGGGTGACTCGCCCTGGTTCATCGTGGAGGTTGTTCAGGCCTCACTTCGTATGGATCACAGGCACCGTGGCCACCATGTCGGCCAGCTCGACGCGTACCAGGTAGAAACCGGCCGCGGGAAGGACGTTGCCTTCGAGCATGAGTGTCATGGCGCCGGCAGTCTGGAAGGTCCTGCCGAGATCGGCCACCTGCGTACCGCTGGCATCGAAGACGCGGACGTGGATCATGCCGTCGACGGGAACGGCGATGCGAAGTGTCGAGGAAGCATCGAAGGGATTCGGCTCGCAGCGCACCGCAAGACCCGATCCGGCAATGGCCCCGTCATCGACTCCGACCGTCACCTTGCGGTTGACACGTACGTCGGCGTTCTGCGTGTATTCCGAACCGCAGTCGTTGCTGATGCCGCACTGATAGAGGCCGGCATCTTCGAGCCGGGCATCGTCGATCGTATACGTGATCCCGTTGGCGCCCGGAATCGGCTTACCGGCCTTGTACCACTGGAAGCGGATCGGTTGCGTGCCGCTCTTGACGGCGATGCGCAGCGTCAGCGACTGTCCTTCGGTGATGACCGACAGATACTGGGGTTGAAGACCGAGGACGGGCTTGAAGTTCGTGGTAACGGTAACCGGACGCGTCGTCGTGACCGTCGTTACGCAGCGGCCTGTCACACGGCAGGTATAGATACCGTTCTGCCTGGTGGTGAGGCTCGGCTCCGTAGCCAGCGGGATGAGCTGGCCATCGCGGTACCATTGATAACCAAGGCTGGCACCCGAAGCGAGTACGTTCATGTAGGCCGATGTGCCACTGCAGATCTCGATGACGTCACCACCACCCGCAGCCGCAGGCTGACGCACGATGATGGGCTGCTCCGTTACGTCGATCCGCGCCAGATCGGTCGAACGCGGCAGGTTGGACGGTACACCGGTAATGAGGCAGGAGTAATGGGCCTGGTCGTCATTGCGCACGTCCGTGATACGCAGGCTCGGCGAGTTCACACCCGTGAAGCGGCCGCCTTCGGCGAGGAATTCGCCGTTGCGCATCCAGCGGTAGCCAAGGCCACGATCGCCACCCGAAGGACTGGCCGACGTGGTGAGGACGATGGCATCGCCAGGACACAGGACGGTATCGCGAGGCTGTAGCGTGATGCGGATGCGCGGAATGAGAACGGCGGAATTACGCGAGCGGACGCTGCTGCAACCACCGGTTACGACGCAGTAGTATGCCGACGACGTATCGGCGAACTGGACGAAGCGGATAGTGAGGTTCGGGCCTTGTGCGCCCTGGTACTTCACGCCGTTCGCCAGTGCCGTGCCGGCCTTGTACCACTGATACGTTTCACCGGCTGCCGACGTAGCCTCGACCTTGAGGGTCACCGACTCGTCGACCGACAGTTGCGTCATGAGGACGGGCTCCTTCGTCAGGCGTGTACGTTCGGAGACCGTCACGTTGGTCGCACGAGGCGTGATGGTCATGCCACCCGCTGCCGTGACGCGGCATGCATACGTACCCTGGATGCCGTTGACGACATCGACGGCATACGTCGCGCTCGTAGCACCAGGAATATCGACACCGTTCTTCGTCCATTGATACGTCAGCGTCGGACCCGTCGCGGTGACGGACAGCGTCAGTCGATCACCGATACAGGACTTGATCGTCGCGGCAGGAATGGAAACGATACGCGGAATGCGGATCTGGTAGACGGATACCGTACCGCCGATTTCGTTGGCGGCGATGAGGAGGTCCGTGTTGTTCGGGCTATCCGTATTGGAAACGTAGACGGACACTTCGGGGCCGAGATCGCCGACCGTGCCGTTGTCGACGTTCGCAAGATTCGGCGTGACACCGAAGTTGCGGGAATTGATGTAGTCGATGTACTTCGGTGCGACGGGATTGGTGATGTTGTACATCATCGTATGGCCCATGCGCTCGAGACCGATGAAGGCATAGACGGAGTCATTGATGACTCCCACCGTGATACCTTCGGGTTCCGGTCCCTTGTTGTCCGAACGATCATCCATCGCATTCGTCGTATGGCCTGTATTGAAGTTGGCAGGGAATGCGGCGGCGGTGATCTTCTCGAATTCGTTGCCGCTGTCCCATATCAGATTGCCGTCGGCATTCCACACCGTGAACGACCGGCCACCGAGCGTATAGAGTTCGTCGTAGTCGCCATCACCGTCGAGGTCTCCCATCGTGCTGGTGATGTTGAGACGTCCGAGCTCACGGTTGTTCTTGAGCGTCGGCCATGCGGCGAAGGCCGTGGGATCGAGCGTGACCGCCCCGCTGCCCACGCGTACCTCCTCGACGAAGTTGTCGTATTCGCGTGCATCGCCTTCGTTGGCCGTAACGATGTAGGTCTCGCCGTTCAGCGTCGCTACGCTGATGGCATCGGGCTCGTACATACCGTAGACGGGCCACGTGTTGATGTTGATGGCGGGACCGTTTCCAGCGGCGTTGTCGCGATCACTGGGATCGAGTCCGTTCGGACGATCGAAGGCGATGAGGCCGAGAACGGGAATGTTGTTTGCGTTGATCGTGATGCGGCCGTCGGGAGGATTGCTCAGCGTCGAACCGCCCACACCGAAGTCGTTGTCGTTGATCACGGCCAGCATGTTCTTGCTGATGCGTGCGAGACCTTCGACCTTGTCGAAATCACCGTAACCGGCACCCGGAAGATAGACGGACTTCTTCTTGTGGACCGGGCGGATGCCGTAGGTCGACAGTTCGGAGAAGGACAGGGATTCGATGGTGCGTCCGGGAGGCAGCGTCGGCGGGTTCGCGACGAGGTTCGTGGCACCCTTGAGATTGATCTCGAAGATGTACTTGCGGGCGCGCAGGCCCGTGGCATCGTCACGTTCGACGACGTTGAAACGTCCGCCACCGAGCGATACGGCATCACCGATCTTGTCGGCCGAGCCGAACTTCTCGAACATAGGGTAGAGGTATTCGCCCACGACCTGCTTGGTCGCGACGTTGAAGGCCAGGATCCGGCACCACGTGGATGCCTTCGAGGTGGCATCCGACGCGTTGTCAGGATTGTCCAGCGAGCTCTGGATGAAGGCATACAGGATGTTGCCTTCGATGGCTACCGCTTCGAAGCCGCGGTTGGAGCGACGCGTGGCATAGACGGCAGGCAGCGTTTCCGTACCGTATGTACCGACGGCTGCACCTGCGGATGCGGCCGTGCCTGCGGGAATGTGCCGGGCGATGAGCTGGCCGTTCGCATTGAAGTTATAGATGGCGGGACGGTATTCGTCGACCATCCACCATGTGCCGAGGCTGTCGACGACGATACCTTCGAGGTCGCCACCGAACGGATCGTTGGGAATGTCATTGCCATAGAGGTCCACGCCGTATTCGTCCGTGTAGGCGATACCCTGGCCTGCGGCCTGGAGGTTAGGACGACCCGTGATCGGCGTCGTGCCGTCCGTGCGCGTGAGCTTCACGCGATCGACGATGGTGAAGGCACCCGTGAGGCGGTTGAGTTCGAAGCGGATCACTTCGGCCTGGAAGTTCGGCAGGGCGAAGGGACGGCGCAGCTGGCCGCGCAGCGTGAGCGGCTCGGCGTTGGGGCCGCGGTCCGGATGCGTCAGGAAGCGCAGCGTGTTGGTATCGGCGCCGTAACCTTCGAACCACAGACCGGAGAAGCCTCCGAGCTGGATGTCCTGGCCGGCAGCCGTAGTACCCAGCACCGGGCGGTCCCTCCAGGGATACTGCGTCGTCCTGGGCAATCCCCTGCTGTAGTCCTTGTATCCGAGCGCCACGACGCGCGTCAGCGTGGCATTGACGACGTCGACGATGGCGATGGCATTGGCTTCCTGCAGCGTCACGTAGGCCGTCTTGCCGTCCGGCGTGATGGCGGCGTACTCGGGCTCGAAGTCCTGGGCGACGGAGGCGTTGGGACCATAGATGCGGATACCCATCGCTCGGAGGCTGTCCTGCTTGCCGTTCAGCGACGTGAAGCCGACGGTACGGACGACGCCCGATGCGACGCCGGGTGTGAGATCGATGATGCTGACGGAACCTTCGGGATCGATCGTATAATTGCTGTTGGCTTCGCCTTCGTTACACACCACGAGGCGCTGGCCATCCGGTGTGAAGGCAAGCATGTCGGGAAGCGCACCCACGGTATACATGGCGCGGAACGTTCCCGTCATGTCGAAGATGACGACCTTGCCGGGATTCGTCTTCGCCGTGGCATCTTCCAGTGCGACGGCGACAAGACCGTTCCTGGTCGTGACGCTGTTGACGACTCCGCCATAGGCCTGGAGCAGAACCTCGCGGACGAAGACGGGCATCGCCGGATTCGTCATGTTGAGGAACGTGATCTTGTTGCCGTACAGGGCGGAGAAGATCGCCGTCTTCGTCGCCGGATCGTAGGTTACGACTTCGGCCCCGCCCTGATCGAAGGAGACAGGACGTTGCGTGTGACGTCCGAGGAATTGCAACACCCGCCCGGTCTGGGCAGACGATGCGATGGTAGTGAATGCGACAGCGCATATGACGATGGCTGTGCGTAACGTTGTACGGGTAAACATGAGTAGCCCTCACGATGAAAAGACGGCGCGAAACTATCGTCCGCATGTAGGGCACGTGTAACGTCAATGTGAACGTTTTGTAATTCGTTGTTACGGGAGTGTTATGCGGTATGCTATGGTATTGACCGGCTTCGTACTTGTCTCGGTCCTGGGTGCGTGCGGCACGTCATCGTGTCTGAAGGACGTGGACAGGAACACCTTCGCCGTCACGCTGGAACGCGGCGCCTGCTTCGGCAAATGTCCGGTCTTCGTATCGACGGTCTATGGAGACGGCCGGGTGGAGTTCGACGGCAAGGCGAACGTGAACCGTATCGGGATCCACGAAACGAAACTTGACGACGACCAGCGTTGCGAGCTCGTCAAGACCGTCGAAGAATCGGAAGTACTGACGGCCGATTTCGACAAGGCGCTGGAGCTTCCGGATGCACCGCGTACCCGCCTCACCGTACGCAGGGGAAGCACGAGCCGTACGCTGGAATGGTACGTGGGCACACCTGCGCGACTGAAGCCACTGGTGGCGATGATCGAACGGATGGCGGTGAAGAACGACGCCCTTCATCCCCGGTAGGATGCGGAGAAGATCAGGCCGAGCGTCGTGAATACGGTATACTGGAGATAGAGCAGTGCCGTCCCGCCGAGCACAGGGTTGAGGGCAGCTCCGGTGCGGCGATGGATGAGCACACACAACACGATGGTGTAGGGCAGCGAGGCCAGAGACAGCATCATCCACGGACCACGGGCCTCGCGGAGCAGCAGGGCCGGTACGACGATACCCACGAGGTTCAGCGCGACGTAGAGCACCCTGGCAGCCGGAGCGCCGATACGCACGGCCAGCGTGATCTTGCCCGCACGTTTGTCGGTGGGAATGTCACGCAGATTGTTCACGCCGAGAATGTTGGCTGCAAGACAGCCGGGGCCGAGCGACAGGACGAGGGCATCGGGACTCCACGTACGGCTGTAGACGAAGAAGGCGCCGACGACGGCCACGACGCCGAAGAACGTGAAGGCGAAGAGATCTCCGAGACCCTTGTAGGCCAATGGGAACGGTCCGCCGGTATAGGCCCACGACATGACGAGACAGACGACGCCGATGCCGAGGACCGGCCATCCGGCATACCAGACCAGAGGCTGACCGAGGACGAAGGCCGCAGCCACGACGATCCATGACGCACGCTTCATCGCCGCAGGAGTGATGAGCCCTGCGCTCACGGCACGCAGCGGCCCTACGCGCTCGGTATCCGCACCACGGTTGAAGTCCTCGAGTTCGTTGATGAAGTTCGATGCGATCTGTATCAGCACCGCACAGGTCAGGGCAAGGAGTCCCACCCACCATACGAAGACATGATCCGCCACGGCGAGTGCCGACGCCAGGATCACCGGTGCGGCCCCGGCGACGAGGGTCTTGGGACGGATGGCGTTCAGCCATACGTTCATCGCTGTCCCACCGTACCGATGTAGAGATAGGCGATGCCACCGGTCAGCGGGATGTACCGGCATGCCTGATAGCGTCCGGTCTTCCTCATGAGATCGAGGAATTTCTCCTGCGCCGGAAATGCTGCCGCCGTCGACGGCAGGTATTCGTATGCCTTGCGATTGCCCGTCAGCATTCCACCGATGGTGGGGATTACGTACCGGCTATAGAGGCGATAGGACAGGCCGACGATACCCTTCGGTTGTCCGAATTCGAGGACGACGACCTTGCCGCCCGGCTTCACCACGCGAGCCATCTCGTCGAGGCACTTCACCGGGTCGTCCACATTCCTGATACCGAAAGAGATGCTGGCGATGTCGAAGGTCGCATCGCCATACGGCAGGTCCATGGCATCGGCGACGGCGAAGTCGACGTCGACATTCTGCTGCCGGGCCTTGTCGGGGGCGAAGGAGAGCATGTCGGCACAGAAGTCCGTACCTACGACATGGCCTGTCGGGCCGACGGCCTTCTTGAAGGCGATGGCCAGATCGCCGGTTCCCGTGGCACAGTCCAGCACGGACATGCCCGGCCGTGCACCGCTCTCGCGGACGGTCTTCGCACGCCAGAGGTGGTGGATTCCGAGACTGAGCACGGAATTGGTCACGTCGTACTTCGGCGCGATGTCCGAAAACATCTGCTGTACTGTATCACTCATAGTCGGCAAAGATACGGAGGACTCGCCGTCCGGGAAGCCGACCCGCGGGTGGGACAACGACGAGATAAACGCCGTAATTTAGGGGCATGCAACACCTCATTCTCGCAGTCGTCACTATGGGCACCGTATGGGTCGCCTGGCGAAGCTTCAAACAACTGGGCCGTGTCAAGGCGACCGACGCCGATCTTACCACTGAAGAACGTCAAAGGCAGCAAATGCGGTACGGGATGCGTATCGTACTATGCCTGGTCGTACTTGCCGTTCTTCCGTTTCTCTTTACGATGATAACACATGGCTGAACCGCAGCAAGACAACAACCACGAGGACGAGAACCCGACGATCACCCGCGAGAACAGCGAACGAATCTTCCTGGGTGGCCCGCACTCCCGCTTCCGGGAGTTGAAGTTCGTCTGGCGCGTCGTGAAGGAATTCATCCATGGCTTCCGCCACCTCCATTTCGTCGGTCCCTGCATCACCGTCTTCGGATCGGCCCGCTTCACCGAAGACCACACCTACTATCAGCTCGCACGACAGGTAGGCTATGCACTCGGCGACATGGGCTTCACGGTACTGACGGGCGGTGGTCCGGGCATCATGGAGGCGGCCAACCGCGGCGCCAAGGAAGCGGGCGCCATGAGCGTCGGCTGCAACATCATCCTTCCGCATGAACAGGACCCCAATCCGAACCTCGACCTCATGATCGAGTTCGAACACTTCTTCGTGCGGAAGGTCATGCTGGTCAAGTATTCCCTTGGCTTCGTCGTCATGCCCGGCGGGTTCGGCACGCTGGACGAGCTGTTCGAAGCCATGACGCTGATCCAGACCAAGAAGATCAAGAGCTTCCCCATCGTCGTGATGGGTACGGAGTACTATCGCGACATCATGGAGCTGATCGAAGTGATGGTCAAGCGTGGAACCGTATCGCCCGACGACCGAAAGCTCATCCTCTTCACGGATTCCGTGGACGAGGCCATGGCCCATCTCAAGAAGAACGTCGTCAAGCGCTTCGGTCTCAAGCAACTCCTCTTCATCCCGAAGGAATGACCTTGACCACGGCCGACGGCACGCTCATCCTCGTCTACTGCGGTTCGCGCATGCCGGACAACGACGCCTACGTCGCGGCGACACGACTGGTCGCCGACCGCATGGCGGATATGGGCATCGGCTTGGTCTACGGCGGAAGCGGCAATGGCCTCATGGGCATTCTCGCCAAACGTCTGCTCGAACGCGACGGTCACGTGACGGGCATCCTGCCCTCGTTCCTGCATACCACGGAGATCGCGCTGACGACGTGTACCGAACTCGTCGAAGTATCCAGCATGCACGAGCGCAAGCTGACGATGCTCGACCGCGCCCATGCCATCCTGGCCCTGCCTGGCGGCTATGGCACCATGGACGAGCTCTTCGAAGCCGTGACATGGCGCCAGATCGGCCTGCACAACAAGCCCATCGCCATCCTGAACGTCGACGGATTCTACGACCACCTTTCCGCACAGCTCGATGTGATGACCCGCGACGGCTTCCTCACGGCCGAAGCGCGCTCCCATATCCGGATCTCTTGCTCCATCGACGATCTCCTGCCGTGGCTGCAGGAGAACGCTTCGTCGCTCAAACCCGATCCCCTGCTGCCACGCTGGACGTAGGACATGACCGCGTACGATCCATGCGTCCCCCCACCCGGCGATAGAAACAGAAAACCCGCACGGAACGAACCATGCGGGCCTCCTGACCTGAACCGCCCTCACCAGCAGGGTAGTGCGCCGCCGATGGTGAAAGAGAGCAGTCCCGGAACGTTCGTGATCATCCTGTGATGAAGCACCGCACGTACGGAATCGATGAACGTCCCGTACGTTCCATACGAGATATCCACAGCATGGTATCCTGTCGTGCAGTCGGAACGATATCGACGTATAGAGTGGATATGAACGGTAGTGTCACAATGAATACGTTGCTCCGCAGCCGGTGGTTCTGCAATTTCCGCTGTGGCTCATGGTTCCCTGCGATACCGCGCACGGCCCCTTGGTCCGTTCCGTAGGGAACGACCACCGAAGAACCGGAGCATCGACGGAAATCGGAGGGAACAGGAACCGAACGGAATCAGGCCATGTCCTGTCCGAGCTGGATGACGTAGCCGTTGTTGTCGCGTACGGCGAACTCCCTCATGCCGTAGAAGAACGTCTCGATAGGATAGACGACGGTACAGATGTCCTTCATGCGCCCCCATTCATGGTCGACGGCGTCGACCGTCATGTAGAGCGATCCCGAGAACGACATCGTATCACTCTCACCGTCCAGCGGTGTACGGAACATGACCTGCGTCGTTCCGTTGAACAACGAACACCAGCTATCGTCCATCTCGCTGCTGATACTGAATCCAAGCACATCCGACCAGAACGTCTTCGTGGCCTTCATGTCGTTGGTGACCAGCATGGGCGTGCATTCCAGGATCGTTGCCATAGCTACGTTTCGAGATTGGTGAGCGGATCGTGAACCCGGCAATGATCGATAATTTCTTCGGTTCATCGATGATATGTCAAGATAGAACATCTGGCATGAGGTTTGCTTCCTCAGCGGCTCATGCTACTCTTCCTGTAATCATACTGGAACCCACACGATGAAACTCCTTCGGGCAGCCATCGTGGTGCGCGGTTCGGCTGACCCGCTGTAGGTCCCACCTTCCCTGACATGGTCACCGTTCCGAAGTACCGCCTGCGTGTACCCCACGCATTCATACGTATTTCCCTGAACGCTCAACGGGACCATTGTCATGTCTTCGTTCCTGAATCGGATATTCTTTTTCGACGTCGGCCGTATCATACGTGCCGGGCGGTCCCGTGCACTCGAGCCGAGTGACGCCCCTCCGCTGATACCGGATCTCGACCCGCGTCTCACCACCCGCGAATACGATACGCTGGATACGGGCCGCTTCTGGCCCTTCGTACTTCGCACCTACTTCGCCGCCGGAGCATCGCCGCGCATCCTCGTCTTCCTCGCCTGCCTGCGCATGGGCGTCCTCGTCTGCACGCTCCTGCTGCTGCACAGCGTCCTTGCCGACATGGCCTCGCTGCCCACCGTCGTGGGTGTTCCGGTGTGGACGCTGCTGACGGCCCTGATGCTCGGTATCACGGGCATGACGGGTGCACTGATCCAGCAACAGTTCTACTACCATGCACTCAAGACCTTCGGGACGATCGTCAACGGCCTGAACCGCCGCATCGTGATGCACTCCCTGCACCTGCGGAGATCCGCACGTACACGCATTCCCACCGGCGACATGGTGAACCACCTGTCGAGCGATACCGATGCCCTCGCGGAGTCGGGCTTCTTCCTGCCGGAAATATGGCACTCGCTGCTAACGCTCGTGACCGTCGGCTTCATGCTGTACTTCTATCTCGGTGTGGCGGCCTTCGCCGCCATCGGTATGCTGATGCTGATCGCACCCATGACGATCCTCGTGGCCAGGCGGTATCGCAAGCTCGATCATGAGATCATGGAGCTGCGTGACGAACGGGTGACGCTGATGTCGCAGATCCTTCACGGTATCCGCGTCGTCAAGTTCCACGCATGGGAAAGCAGCGTCCACGCCGAAGTGCAACAGGTACGCCGTCGTGAAATCCACACGAAGGTGCGCATCGTCACGACCGATGCCATGAGTACGATCATCTTCATCTCGACGACGACGGTCGTGGCCTTCGCGGGCTTCGGCGCCTTCGTCATCATGGGTGGCACGCTGACGGCTCCCCTCATCTTCGCCTGCCTGGCCCTGTTCGGCATGCTGGAAGAACCGTTCGGCTTCATCTCCCACATCCTCGCCAACATCCAGCATGCACGAGTGGCGACGGGCCGTCTCGACAAGTTCTTCAACGCGGCGACGCACGATATCGACGCACGGCCGACGAGTGCACCGGGCCATCCCGTAGGCCTGCATGCCACCGGCGTGACGATGCAGTACATGGACGCCGAAGAACCCGCCGTCGTGGACGTATCGATGGACATTCCCGCAGGATCGTCCATCGCCATCATCGGTCCTGTCGGCTCCGGCAAGAGCACCCTGCTGCGTACCCTGCTCGGCCTGCACGAACCGCGGCGCGGGTCGATCGCGGCGACGGGCATACCGTCCGATCAGCGACCCCGCTTCGCCTACGTCCCGCAGGAAGCCTTCATCATGAATGCCAGCGTTCGCGAGAACATCCTGTTCGGATCGGCGATGATATCGGACATGGGGCCTATCATCCATGCCTGCGCTCTCGAACCCGACGTGGAAGCGATGACGGCGGGTCTGTCGACGGAGATCGGCGAGCGCGGTGTGAACCTGTCCGGAGGACAGAAGCAGCGCGTCTCCCTGGCGCGTGCCGTGGCCGAACATCCCGGTATCGTGCTGCTGGACGATCCCCTGTCGGCCGTCGACGTGACCACGGAGACGATCCTGGCCGACCGCCTGCTCTTCGGCATGTGGAAGGACATCACGCGCGTCTGCGTCACGCATCGCCTCACTCATCTCGACCGATTCGACCGCGTCTTCTATCTCGAGAAGGGTCGCATCGTAGCCGAGGGACGCCATACGGATCTGATGGCCGGCAACGAGGCCTATCGCCGGTTCGTGGAAACGGAAGACGATCATGCCGCTACGGGGGAGTCCGTACCGACGCAGGACATCAGCATCGGTACCGCGGCTCACGTCGTCATCCCGGCGGTGGCAACCGGCATCGCGCAGGAAGAGCCGCAGCTCGATACCATCAACGACGGACGTCTGACGGAGGACGAGGATCGCGAGACGGGCGCCGTACGTGTCGACGTCTACTGGCGTTACGTACGTGCGATGGTAGGACACCATCCCGTCGTGGCTCCCCTCCTCATCACCCTGCTCGTTCTCACGGCGGCGATGATCACCGTCCTCCCCATCCTGCAGACGGGATGGCTGGGCAAGTGGTCCGACGACCCGTCGCTCGCCGATCCGCTGTGGGCCGTGGCCATCTACGGTCTCATCGGTGTGGCCGTGCTTCTCGGCTGGCTTATGGAACGTCTGCTCTGGTTGTACCGATCGGCCGCAGCAGGACGCATCATCCACGACAACGCCCTTGCGGGCGTGCTCGCGGCACCGCTGCGGTTCTTCGACAGCACTCCGATGGGACGTATCCTCAATCGCTTCGCTCGCGACATGGAAGCGGTGGATGATCATCTCTCCTGGAACTTCGAACAGTCGTTCAAGTCGCTCTCGCAGACGATCGGTTCCCTCGTCCTGATCCTTGCCGTGCTCCCGGTCGTCATCGTCGTCATCGTGCCCGTCCTGTGGATCTACTACCGGCTGCAGGGCGACTACCGTCGTGCGGCGCGTGAGGCCAAGCGGATCGAATCGATCGCACGATCTCCACGCTATGCGCACTACAAGGAAATGGTGACGGGACTGGACGTCATCCATGGATTCGGACGCGAGCGATACTTCATCGACTCGTTCTACGATATCCTCGGATACTATCAGCGCATGTTCTGGTGCAGCATCCTGCTCAACCGCTGGTTCAGCGTACGCGTGCCTCTCGTCAGCGGTCTCGTGGCCCTCACGACGTCGGTGGGTATCGTCGTTCTCGCATGGAACGGCAGCATCTCACCGGGTATCGCCGGCGTGGTACTGACCTATGCCCTGAGCTTCTGGATGAGCCTGAACTGGACCGTACGCGCATTCAGTGAAGTGGAAAGCCGGATGACGTCGGTGGAACGTCTGGGACACTATGCCACATTGCCACCCGAACCGGTAACGACGTTGCCGGAAGCGCTCGCCGACGATGCCGTATGGCCCGTGCGCGGTCGAGTCGCCATCAGGGATCTTTCGGCCCGCTATGCCGAGCATCTGCCGCTCGTCCTGCGCGATGTCTCCTTCACCGTCGAAGGCGGCGCCAAGGTCGGCGTCATCGGTCGTACGGGCTCGGGCAAGAGCACGCTGTTCCAGACGCTCTTCCGCTTCCTCGAGCCTGCATCGGGTGCGATCGAGATCGACGGCGTGGATATCCGCACGGTACCGCTGCCCCGCCTGCGGCGTGCCATCGCCATCATTCCACAGGATCCGACGCTCTTCATAGGTACCGTGCGCAGCAACCTGGACAGGTTCGACGAATGTACCGACGAGGACGTATGGAATGCCCTGCGACGTGTGCAGCTCGCCGATCTCGTGCGCGCATTGCCCGAAGGACTCGGAGCCCCCGTCGCCGAGAACGGCGTCAACTTCTCCCAGGGGCAGCGCCAGCTCCTCTGCATGGCACGCGCCATCCTGACCAGGGCACGTATCATCGTCCTCGACGAAGCAACGGCGAGCGTGGACGTCCAGACCGATGCCGTCATCCAGCATACCGTCCGTACGGAGTTCGACGACGTCACGGTACTCATCATCGCCCATCGCCTGAATACCGTCGCCGATGCCGACATGATCGTCGAACTGTCGCATGGTCGTGTGGTGAACGTCACGACGCCAGCGACCGGCGAACGACTCTGATCCATCATCCCGCAATCGTTTCCGTGATACGTGTGCCGGTGGACTCCGACGTTCCCGTCACACGTATCCAGTTCACACGAGGCAGGATTCCCTCCGTCGTACTGACGTAGACACGCTCCAGAACGGCGCTCGCTCCGTTGATCGACATGAGCGCCACCCACTTTCCGTTCCTTCGTGTGATACGTATCGGCTTGTCCAGGGCCTGCAAACGCACGTCGGCGCTGTCGTTGCCGTAGTTGTTCACGACGTTCGCTCCGTAGGCATGGGCACGTTCGAAGACGCCGAGCGATTCCCGTGAACCGTCGGTAGCCTTCAGCAACCAGTAAATGTCCAGCGGATCCTTCCGCAGATTACCGGTGCCGTCGAGCCGTACGTCGTAGCAGACGATGTTCGCGTTCTTGCTGCGATCGATCTGGAAGAGCCGTGTGGATGTCACAGCATCACCGGCTGTCGCTCCAACCGGTACGAGGATATGCGAAAGCATCGTCCATATCATGATCATACGTCGCCGCATCGTCGAAGTCTCCGATATGTTGAACGATGTGGGTTCACGACCCGCGTCACCGCAATATGGATGACGGACGATTACCGGCATATATCCGGTATGCGTGACGAAACGATAGCACGGGATGACGTCGACGATGCGATGCATCGTACGGAATCGCTACCAGACGTTGACTTCACGCTCAAGATCGATGCCGAAGCGGTCGCGCACGCTCTGCTGGATATCGTAGGAAAGGGCAAGCAGCTCTTCACCCGTGGCATCGCCATGATTGACGATGACGAGGGCCTGATGCTCGTGTACACCGGCATCACCACGGCGATAGCCCTTCCATCCGCACCTGTCGATGAGCCATGCGGCGGGAACCTTCACGGAACCGTCTGCCTGCGGATAGTGCGGCACCTCCCCTCCGTGGATGCGACAGACGTCGAGATAGACCCTGTGGTCGACCACGGGATTCTTGAAGAAGGACCCCGCATTGCCGATCACTGCCGGATCGGGCAGCTTGCGACGCCGGATGGCGACGACTGCATCGAAGACGTCACGGATGGAAGGCGAGGAAAGATCGCGGGACGCCAGCTCGTTCCCGACGTCGGCATAGGAAGCATTGATGACGGGCTTCGTGCTGAGTCGATACGAAACCGACGTGATGATCATGCGGTCGCGTAGCTCGTGTTTGAAGACGCTCTCGCGATATCCGAACCGGCATCGTGGCGCATCGAACGTCATCGTCTCACCGGTCGCCCTGTCCATCGCCGTCAGCTCGTGAAAGCATGCCATCTGTTCCACACCGTAGGCACCGATGTTCTGCATGGGCGCCGCGCCTGTCGTGCCGGGAATCAACGCGAGGTTCTCGAGTCCACCCCAGCCGTTGTCAACGGTCCAGCGCACGCATTCGTGCCATGACTCGCCCGCGCCGAATCGTACGATGACATGATCGTCGAGGGTCGCGACGACGTCGCGACCCTCGATACGATTGACGAGTACGAGACCATCCACATCCTGCGTGAACAGGATGTTGCTGCCTCCACCGAGGATGAGCGCCGGCTTCGACCCTGAATCCAGCACTTCGGCGATATCCGCAGCGGAACCGGCTACGACGAGGCTCGCCGCCTTCGCGGCGACGCGGAAGGTCGTATACGGTTTCAGGTCGACGTCGGCGTGGATCTGCATGGTGGTCAGCGGATGATCGACAGCGGCAGTACGGTCATGCGTTCGCCCGTACGGATACGCACGACGTAGGCGCCGGGCACGAGACCGCTCACCGGCAATGCGATGGAAGAGAAGCCGGATTCGAGCGTGCGGCCATCCATGGCGACGACCGTGCGACCGGCCATGTCCATCACCCTGATATCGGCCATACCGCTCTTCTCCATGCGGACATCGAGGCGGGCTTCGTCGACGGCAGGCATCGGTACGATGCGCATGGATTCCGTCACCGACCCTCCGTCGTCGACCGACGTCGCCGCATTGAACCAGCGGAACGTAAGACCGGATTCCGGAGCCAGCGTCGTGGTCAGGAACATGCTGCCGTTCTGGCTGTTGTTCGTGAAGAGGCTCGGGGCGGACCACGACATATCGGCGGTCGTCTGTACGAACCGCTGCTGATCGAGATTGTCGCTACCTCGCATACCGAGGTTCACGGGAATGGGCATGGCATTGTCGTTCATCATCTGGCCATAGACCACTTCGACGATACCGCTCGACTCGTGGAAACGGATCTGGAAGTTCAGGGCACCTGCAAGGATCATCCGGTTGTTCACGAAGTCGTAGCCGACACCCTTGAAGTTCTTCCATTGGAGGACGTAGATCCGGCTCGGCGACGTTCCCAGCGTGGCGACACGCAGTTCTCCGGGATTGTCCGCAGCCGTATCCGGTACGATGGAACCGCCGCAGGCGGACACGACCAGGGAAGCGGGCTCGGAGGACATGATGGGCGAAGCGCCGCCGTTAAGGCTCTTGTCCCCGATCGTCACATATCCGGACAATCCGACGTGCAGCGATCCTGCACCGAGATTCGGAATCTTCAACTCGAAGGGCAGATTCCTCTCGAGGCTGCCCCCCGCCGCTCCCCTGCCGGAGTAGAGCACTTCGCCTTCGGTGATCTCCGTATATATTCCCTGCTTGATGTCGTGTTGCAGCGGACGCACGACGAGCGGGAACCTGCGTTCGCGTTTGCCGAACTGCAGGATCATGAGATTCGCCGGATAGGCATAGTCCACGTCGTTCGTCGCCGGAACCCATGACGCCGTATCGAACCGGGGCCTCACCATGAAGTAGTCCGTCGACTGCATCCCGTTGAAGATGGCGATACCGTCCTCATCGGCCGTGAGCTCGGAGATCGGAGTGCCATCACTCTGCGAGAGTTCGAACGTTTCGAGCGGACTGATGACGAAGCGACCGTTCTCGAGCTTCGATCCGAGGCAGACGATGGGCGTGACGGTTTCGGGCGCCGTAGGCGCTCCCGTGAACGACGCCAGCGGAGCGGGATCACCGGCGCGAAGACGGATGGTGACCTTCTCCGGCGTGAACTTCATGTCCTGCGCGAGCGGAACGATGGTATACGTTCCTTCGGGAAGCGAACGCGTGATGGGTACTGCGAACTGTGTGGCTAACGTGGGGAGCGCCACGCTTTGCATGAGGCCTTCGAATCCGTTGGAAACGACGTGGAGCATCACCTGGACTGTGCTGCTGTTGGTACCGATCTGCACCGTGCCCGGATAGGCAGGCAGCAGAGTGAAGTCCATGCGTACTTCCGACTGCGTGACGAGAACGTTCCGGCTCGACTCGATGGCATTGAGATCGAAGGGCACGAAGGCATAGTTCGTGGACTTGAGCACGACGGTATAGAGACCGTCGCCGATGCCCTGGAACCTGTACGCACCGTCGGCACCGGTCACGGCCAGCGTGTCTCCCGTGGGGACCGGCGAATTGCGATAGATGTCGTCGTTGTACCGGCGTATGGCGAACTCCACACCGGACAACGGCTCACCGGTCTCGGCATGGATGGCACGGCCGGTAAGGACGTTGGTCGACGGGCGCGGACTGTTGCCGATGCACGAGGCGGCCTGGAGATAGGACCGCAGGACCTGACGATGGCGGGGGTGGAATTCGAGAGCCATACCGCCACCGTCCTGACGACGCTGATGGCAATAGGACATGATGGTTCCGATACGCGGACGCGTCATCTCGCTCGTGACGCAAGGACCGCTTTCGGACGTGATGCAGCTATCGAGAGGTCCACCCGGCCAGAAGCAGCTCTGCGTATGGACGGCGCCGCATACGTGGCCCATCTCGTGCGGAATCAATGCGGCATCCCATGAATACGTCTCGATGTTGGCGATGTCGCCTGCGATATCGGCTGCGCAGTAGCTGTCGCGCGCACCGCAGATGCCACCGATCGTACGCGCGATACCGCCCTGTCCGCCACGAGCCGTGACGAAGACGACGATGTCACGTGGGAGATCCGACATCGTCGATTCGTAGTGATTGACGAGTTCGTCGAGGATACTGAAGACGTTGACGTCGTCCGTATACGGATCGTCGGCCGTTTCCCAGATACGGACGTTCGTGACGACGACACGTACGGCAAGATCACGTTCGTAGATCTGCGACGTCAGGGACAGGAGCTGGAGCAGATAGGCGGAGCTGCGGGACAGATCGCGATTGAAGAAGTTGTACAGCAGATAATCGCCTTCAAGTGCCACTTCGATCGTCAGCGTATCGCCGTCGGCCTGCACCTTGTCGTGCTTGCCCTGCTCGGCCATGCCCCCCCGATTCAGGAGGTTCTGCAACGAGGCGTCGATACGATCGCCCGTATGGCAGGGACCACCACGCATCGGCTGCGCGGGCATGGTAACGACGCGATGCTCGCGTGCGGATACGGCGCCGTTCGTACTGCGGCCGATCAACGTACGCGTATCCGTCGTCTCGATACTGCCGGCGACTTCACCGGGCGTAACGACGAGGGAGATCAGCGAATGGTCGTCACCGGGAAGTGTGCCCCTGTAGACAACGACGTCATGCGACGACAGCGTCCGGACGATACCCTTCGACGACACTCCCTGGATCTCCATGCCGGGCTGCAGGATGTCGTGACGTTTCAACGCTACCGTCGTTTCTCCGCCGTCCTGCGATGGAAGGACGACCTCCAGCTCGCGCTGACGCTCCTGGACCAGCCGATTGCTGACGGACGGATCCAGCAACAGTACACGATCCTTGCGGAGTGCCGCATCGGACGAACGGGTGAGCGTGGCGGGACCGTCCGTGAACAGGCGCACCGGCTGTCCAGCGGTAGCGATGCCGGTAATGCACAAGAGCATTACGATCAGGTATGAACGTCGCAACATTCCTATCTCCTGCATATGACGAGAATCGATAATGATTTACAGTCCAGGTCCGAGCATTTCCTCGGGCTTTACCCATTCGACGAATTGCCGTTCGGTCAGAAGATTCAGCTCGAGAGCCGCATCCTTCAGCGTCTTGCCGCTCTTGTGCGCATGTTTGGCGATCTTGGCCGCAC
Organism: Candidatus Kapaibacterium thiocyanatum; assembly: GCA_001899175.1. Taxonomy (NCBI): domain Bacteria; kingdom Pseudomonadati; phylum Bacteroidota; class Eximiradiia; order Eximiradiales; family Kapaibacteriaceae (SeqCode); genus Kapaibacterium (SeqCode); species Kapaibacterium thiocyanatum (SeqCode). The sequence goes on from MKVH01000009.1 coordinate 29,640, forward strand.
TATCGTATCCGATATGAGGGTTCAGCGCCGTGACGAGCATCAACGTATTCTGATTGTACCAGTTCAGTCGCTCCACGTTCGGCTCGATACCGCGTGCACAGTGTTCGTCGAACATCGTACAGGTATCCGTCAGCAGCCGTGCACTCTGGAGGAAATTATAGATCATCACCGGCTTGAAGACGTTCAGTTCGAAGTTGCCCGAAGCACCGCCGATGTTGATGGCGACGTCGTTGCCCATGACCTGGGCGGCGACCATCGTCATCGCTTCGCTTTGCGTAGGGTTGACTTTGCCGGGCATGATCGACGATCCCGGTTCGTTCTCCGGAATCGAGATCTCGCCAAGACCACAGCGGGGACCCGACGACATCCAGCGGATATCGTTCGCGATCTTCATCAGCGAAGCTGCGAGCGTCTTGAGGGAACCGTGGGCGTAGACCAGAGCGTCATGGGCAGCCAGAGCCTCGAACTTGTTCGGCGCCGACACGAACGGAAGACCGGTCAATGCGGCGATAGTTACAGCGGAACGTTCGGCGAACTCCGGATGGGTGTTGAGTCCCGTACCCACGGCCGTACCACCGAGCGCCAGCTCGTAGAGCCCTTCCAGACCTTGTTCCAGACGCTTGATGTCGTTGGTGAGCTGCTGGACGTAACCGGAGAATTCCTGACCGAGCGTGATGGGCGTGGCATCCATGAGGTGGGTACGGCCGCTCTTGATGAGGTCCTTGAAGGCGACGGACTTCGCTGCCAGGGTGTCGCGCAGGGCCGTCACCGCCGGAATCAGCTTCGTTTTGACGGCGATCGCCGCGGCGATGTGCATGGCCGTCGGGAACGTGTCGTTGGACGATTGGGATTTGTTGACGTCGTCGTTCGGATGCACGGGCTTCTTGCTTCCGAGCTCACCACCGGCGATTTCGATGGCCCTGTTGGCGATGACTTCGTTCACGTTCATGTTGGTCTGCGTGCCCGAACCGGTCTGCCATACGCTCAGCGGGAAGTGCGCAGCCAGGGAACCAGCGATCACTTCGTCGGCCGCCTTGACGATGAGATCGGCCTTCTCGCGGGCGAGGACGCCGAGATCCGCATTCACCATGGCGGCGGCCTTCTTGAGGGTGGCCATGGCGGCGATCAGCTCTACCGGCATCGTTTCCGTACCGATGGCGAAATGGATGAGCGAGCGTGCCGTCTGGGCACCGTAATAGGCGGTCGAGGGGACGCTGATGTCGCCCATCGTGTCGCGTTCGATACGTGTCGTTGACATGATGCTGTTCGATCGTGATGGTGATACGGGTCGTTCATTACGGAACGGCAAAGATACCGATTCGGGGTTTGCGATCCCCCGGCGACCTACGCCCGGAATCCTGTCGACGGATAAATCCTGAATCGTCCGAAGGCTTGCGATTCCGCATATTCCCCCTGTTTCCACCAGTCATCCGGACCGTCGAATGAACACCGGTCGTCTTCATGCCATCCTCGTCTGTATCCTGCTGGCGCTCCCGCCGACGATACGGGCCCACTACCACCGTACGACGCCTGTCGTACGGCCGCAGGACGTCGATCTGAAGCGCATCTTCCGTGAAATCACGACGACTCCGGCAGCCGACCTCTTTACGGCCGCAGGACAGGTATACCGCGACGGCAAGCTGGAAGATGCCGCCTTCCTGTTCTACGTGGCACAATTGCGCGTGGCACACGACATGCTGATGTATCCGGCACGTGGAACGGGAGGCAACAGTCCCCTCGTCGCCTTCGGGGCCATCGCATCCGTGCTCGGACCGGAAATCAACGGAGCGCTGTCGTCGCAGCCGACGATTCAACACGCAGCCTTGCAGCGGGTGCGGAAGTGGGCGCCTGCCACTCATCGTACGTATTCGCCGGGATGGGAATACACGGAACGACGGCGGGGAGCATTCGTAACGGACCAGTTCGCCATTAGGGGATACTCACCTGCGCCGAGGTTCAGATGGTGTAATCAGCTCAAAAGGGTCCGGGAACACTGGCGCAGATATGCCGGAAAGTACCTGCTTAGTTCACAATGGGATTGCAACCATTGGAACAATATATGGGCCAGAAGGAATCCGCAGCGTCAATGAAAATATTGATTCACGAATAAATGGCAATAGAATATAGAAGCCATTGCTCCTCGCCCAATACTCAATATTACTAGTATCAAAGGAGGAAGGATCAAAATCAAACTCGCCATACACTATCGTATTGTACTTGAACGTTGGACTAGGGATAGTCATACCAAGCTTAACTTCAAACTTAACTCTGAATGACCGATCGCCCGTCAACCTGTCAAAGGTACAGTCAACATTGAGATCACCATGAGTCGCATTCTCGCGATCTTCATCATGCTCCTCTCCGAACAAAGCGACTTGTTCTGTTTGGGCAAAACCAATCCAGAATCTAGTCAACTGAATTGGGTGTTCTTCTATTTGAAGATCGGACATCTATGCCGCCCTGCAATATATCCATGAAAAAAGTAAATGCCTATCCCAAAACGACTTTCTTCCTTTGTCCCAGGAGAGATAGTGAAACCAGTATCAAGTATGATAAGCGCTCGCTCACGGCAAGTGCCGTGCATCAAGTTCGGCCAATGCTGCATATGGGGTATACAACCTTCTTCATAGTATTCTACTATTCTCTATGAGCAATGATATTGCAATTATTCATAAGCTACAATCAGAAGCTCGTAAGCCCGGAATGTCAATCGATTTACAAAGCAAATAGTGCCTCCATCCATCATATCGTCCCCCTTCTATAGATTGCGTTGCCTCCTCAACCATCCGGACTCTTCAATGGTCAAGGCCATGTTCCGTATCCTGTCGGCGATCGTCGTCCTGTTCTCCCTCTCGGCTTCCGGCCTCCGTGCCCAGCACGGTTTCTCGTCGGTCCCGGGCGATCCCGCTGCGACGAAGATCCACACCCTGGCCAATGGGCTCCGTGTCTACGTGAGCGTGAACGACGACCAGCCACGGGCCACCGTCTACGTAGTGGCCAGAACCGGCAGCAAGCAGGATCCCGCCGATGCCACAGGCCTCGCTCACTACCTGGAGCATATGCTGTTCAAGGGTAACGAGGAATTCGGTACGCTCGACTTCGCGAAGGAACGACCACTCATCGACCGTATCGAGTCAACCTACGAACGATATCGCCAGACGACGGATACGGCCATGCGACGCAGTCTGTACCGGACGATCGACTCCCTCTCGGGCATCGCCGCCACCTTCGCCATTCCGAACGAATACGACCGCATGTGCCAGGCATTGGGCTGCACCGGAACCAATGCCTTCACCAGCGAGGAAGTGACGGCCTACTACAACGAGGTACCGTCCAACAGACTGAAGACCTACTTCGAGATGGAAGGCGCACGTTTCAGGAAGCCCGTCCTGCGCCTGTTCCATACCGAACTCGAAGCCGTCTACGAAGAGAAGAACGGATCGCTCGACGACGACCGGTCACTGATCGAGGATACGCTGCGTGCCGCCCTGTTCCCTACGCATCCCTATGGCACGCAGAGTACGCTGGGCACGATCCAGCATCTGAAGAATCCCTCGATGAAGCGTATCCGCGAATACTACGACACCTACTACGTACCCAACAACATGGCCGTCATCGTCGCGGGAGACGTCGATCCCGATTCCGTCGCCGCATGGGTCGAAGCATCGTTCGGATGGATGCGGCGAAAGAACGTTCCGGAGTGGAAACCCGCGGCTCTTGCCGAGATCGCGGCACCGGTCGAGAACACGGTACAAGGCCGCGAAGGTGAAAGCGTCACCATCGGCTTCCGCTGGCCGGGTGCGAACCATGCCGACATCCCCGCACTGCAGATGCTGGACATGGTGCTCTCGAACGGTGTGGCCGGCCTCATCGACCTGAACCTCCGTCATGCGCAGAAGGTGGCCGACGCCGCATCCGTGCAGTATATGATGTCGGACCACGGTTATCACATTCTCGGAGGCAATCCGTTTCCCGGACAATCCCTCGTCCAGGTCCGTAACCTTCTCCTCGACCAGTTGCGCCTCGTCAAGCAGGGAGCCTTCGACGAAGCGATACTGGACGGCATCATCAGGAAGTACAGGATCGACAGGACCCGGCAACTGTCGACGGCCCAGGGCCGCGCCGACTGGATCCTCGAGTCCCTCATGCTCGGCCGCTCCTATCCCGTCCACGCACGCAGTCTCGATGCCCTCTCCATGGTCACGAAGGACGACATCGTGCGCGTAGCGAACAAGTACTATGGCGAGAACCACGTCATCGTCTACAAACAGGTAGGGCCACGCATGGACCTGAGATCCATCGTCAAGCCGGACATCACGCCCGTCGCTCTCAATCGGGATACGCTCTCACCGTTCGCCTTTCGCATCATGGCTCAACAGGCCGTACCCGTCGCGCCGCGATTCGTCGACCTCGCGAAGGATGTGCGTACGTCGGGAATCGGACGTGGCGTCGTTCTGCGTACCACGCACAACAGGGACAACGACCTCTTCTCGTTGACCTACAGGATTCCTGTCGGCGCCCTGAACGATCCATTACAGGACTACGCCCTCGACTACCTGAGCTACCTGGGAACGTCGGAACGGAATGGAGGCGACGTCCAGCGCGAGAAGTTCAGGCTCGGCATGTCGATGGACCACAGCACCGACGACGACTACGCCCTGATCACCGTATCCGGCCTCCAGGAGTCGTTCGTCCAGAGCCTCGACCTCGCCGAACATCTCATCGCCGATGCACGCTCGGACACCGCACAGTATTCGGCATTCGTCCTGACGGTACTGAAGACGCGCGAGGACCAACTGAAGGACAAGACGGTCCTCCTGCAGGAAGGACTCGTTCCGTACGCCAAGTACGGTCCGGACAATCCCACGATGCGCGATCCGAGCAATGAGCGTCTCCGTACCGTTGGTGCCGATACCCTGCTGGCCATCATACGGTCGCTGTTCGCCTATGACCATGAGATATGGTACTATGGACCGGTGTCGCACGACTCCATCGCGACGATCATCGGGCGGCATCACAGGATCCCGGCAACGCACAAGGCGGCGCCCGTCGTCAGGTATCCCGTCGTCCGCACGCTCGACAAACCGGAAGTATGGATCATCGACCACGATATGGTCCAGGCCGAAGTGACGATCCTTTCGAAGGCACTGCCTCGCTTCGATCCGACGCATCAGGCCGTGGTACGGGCCTTCAACGAGTACATGGGTGGAGGTATGAACGGTCTGGTCTTCCAGACGCTGCGTGAATCGCAGGCACTCGCCTACGGTGCGGGCATCAGTATTCCATGGCCCGAGAACCGGATGGAGCCGATGACGATGGAAGGCTATATCGGAACGCAGGTGGACAAGCTCAACGATGCCCTCGCCTCGATGAATACGCTGATGACGAGCCTGCCGAAGAACGATCCGACCTTCGTCAACGTCAAGGAATCGCTGCTGTCCCAGTACCGGACTTCGCGAATCGAACGGGCCGGTATCCTCTCGTTCGCCGATCTGTCACGTCGCTATGGTCTGGGCAACGACTGGCAGCAGCGTACCTACGATGCCATCGGAAAGATCACGTACGGAGAACTGCACAGGTTCTTCGACGACAACATCGCACGCAAGCCGAGGGTCATCGCCATCATCGGCTCGAAGGAACGGCTCGACCTTCCCGCATTGGAACGATACGGCAAGGTACGTGTCGTGACGGTGAAGGACCTGTTCCCCTGGTAGATACACGAAGACCTGGAGCGGCACATAGCAGGCCACTCCAGGTCCCGGATCATGTCTACGGAGATTCGTCCGATCAGCGCAGCAGGCGTCCGGCCAGGCGCAGGGCCTCGATACCGGCGACACGCGTTTCGAATTCGACCTGGGCCAGACGTGCTCCGATCTCGAGCAGCGTCTGCAATGTCTGCCGTGCTTCGATGGACGTGATGAGGCCGAGACGGAGCTTGTCGACGGCGATGCCCGCATTGCGCTGTGCTGCGGTGAGCGACGCCTGTTCGACGTCCATCAGTGCCTTCCCCTGCTCGTATCGGCGATAGGTCTGCGCCAGGCGGTTGAGCTGATCGGCCCTGATGTCCTGCACCATCAGACGCTGACGTTCGGCATCGACACGAGCCTTCTCGGCATCGAGCTTGTCCGTGAAGCCATTGAACAGATTATAGGAAAAGTTAACACCGACGTTCCATCCGAGCTGACGGTTCTCGATCAGGAAGCCTGCATCGCTCTTGTTGTTCGTATAGGAATAGCCGAGGTTGGCGGCGATCTGGGGGAAGAATCGCGCATCGACCTCACGAACGTGGAGCGAGGCCGCTTCCAGTTGGCGCTCGGCGGCAAGGACGTCGTAGTTCTGACGTTCGAGTTCGGTCTGGAGCGTATCCAGCGGCGGCAGCGCCGGTACGTCCAGCGCCGTATCCACGTCGAGGGGATCCATCGGCTTGCGTGCCATGAGTCTGTTCAGCGTCGTCTTGGCCGTGAAGAGATCCGTCTCGCCGCGCAGGACCATTCCCTTCACGGTATTGCGATCGACTTCGGCCTGGGACATTTCGACGCCGGAGTTCGATCCCACCTTGAACCTGTTGGTTTCGATGACGTAGCGCTGATCGGCGAGCTCCAGGGCATCCTTCGTCGTATTGAGCACGCGCTGGTTGGCGATGACGCTGCTGTAGGCCGTCACCACATCGGCGATGGTCATGGCCATCCTGCTGCGGGCCTGCAGCACGCCCCCCTGCTCGAGTACCGTTGCGCGATCGCTCGTCGCGAACATCTTGAGTCCGTCGAACAACGTCCACGTCAGCCCGGCGGCAGCGCCCATGTTGGTATACCCCGCACCATTCCGTTCGATGACCTGGCCGCTCGCGAGGATCTGGCTGACGTCGTTCGAACCACGAACGTACGACCCCGTCACATTGAAGGTCGGCATGAAGGGCGTGACGCTTCCCTTACCGGTCGCTGCGGCAAGGACGGAGTCCTGACGTGCCACCTGAACGTTGTAGTTCGACGTCATCGCATTGCCGATGGCCTCGTCGAGCGTCGTCACTCCCTGCGAACGCATGGGAACGACGGCGAGCAGGAGTATGCCGACGACGGCTGCGGCCTTGGCAGGTACGTGGGTTCCCTTATGACGCTTGATACGGCTCAGGATGACGTAGAGCGACGGAATGATGTACAGCGTCAGGAACGTCGCGAAGATCATACCACCGACGATGACGACACCCATGCCGACACGGCTGCCGCTGGCCGCACCGAGCGACAGGGCGATCGGAAGCGCGCCGAGGATCGTGGCGAGCGACGTCATGAGGATAGGACGGAACCGCGATGCGGCGGCTTCCTGTACGGCGTCCTTCCAGTCGAGTCCTGCTTCACGACGCTGATTCGCGAACTCGACGATGAGGATACCGTTCTTCGTCACCAGCCCGATGAGGACGATGCAACCGATCTGCGAGAAGATGTTCAGCGATTCACCGGTGAGCCACAGGGACAGTACGGCACCGGCGAGAGCCAGGGGTACCGTGAGCATGATCGTCAACGGGTCGACGAAGCTCTCGAACTGCGCTGCGAGGATAAGATAGACGAGCGCCAGTGCGAGCATGAAGGCGAAGACGAGACTCGACGACGACTCGGCGAAGTCACGCGAAGGACCGCTGAGCGATGTGGTGAAGGACTCGTCCAGCGTATTGCGGGCGATGTTGTCCATCGCCGCGATACCGTCGGCGATCGTCTTGCCCGGCACGGGCTCGGCGCTGACCGTCGCACTCACGTACCGATTGTAGCGATAGAGCTGGGGCGGGCTGCTCTGCTCCGTCATCTTGACGAGATCGGCGAGTGGGACGACGAGACCTTCAGGAGTACGGATGGACAGGGCGGGAATGTTGTCGGGCGTACTGCGGCCGCTGCGTTCGTATTCACCGATGACCTGATACTGCTTGCCACCCATGATGAAGTAGCCGAAGCGCTGACCGGAGAAGCCGGCCTGCAGGACATCGGCGATGGACAGTACGGAGAGACCGAGTTCACGCGCACGTGCACGATCGATCTCGATGGCCACTTCCGGCTTGTTGAATTTCAGGTTCACGTCGACGATGGCGAAGGTAGGATCCTTCTGGGCGAGGTCGATGAACTTCGGCAGGACGCGGCGCAGGTCGCTCAGTTCGGAGGCCTGGAGAACGTACTGCACGGACAGACCGGGGCGACCGCCGCCCGTGGCGATCGTCTGTTCCTGGGCCACGATCGTACGGGCTTCGCTGATACCGCGCATCGTGGCCGTCAGTTCGTTCGCGATCTGCATCTGCGAACGTTGTCGCTCTTCCGGATCCTTCAGGATCAGTCGTGCGAAACCGCTGTTACTGCCGCCGCCGGCGAAGGACGGAGACGTCACGGTGATGAGCAGCTTCTTCTCGGGAATCGTGCGGTCCACGACGGACGTCAACGTATCCATGAAGCTGTCCATGCGGTCGAACGTATATCCTTCCGGTGCCGTGATGCTCAAGGACAGTGCCGACCGGTCCTCGAGGGGCGGAAGACCGCTCTTCAGCGCGCGTCCCACCACGTAGATCGTTCCGACGCATGCCAGCATCACGACGGCTGCCAGCCATGACCGTTTGATCACGGAATGGAGCGTGCGTTCGTAGAACCTGTTCATTCCGATGAAGAACGGTTCCGTCACGCGCGTCAACCAGCTCTGCTTTTCTTCGTGACGCAACATGCGCGTACTCATCATCGGCGTCAAGGTCAACGAGACGAAGGCACTGACGGCGATGGACATGGCGACGACGAGGCCGAACTCGCGGAACAGACGTCCGGTAAGGCCCTGCAGGAAGATCACGGGAATGAAGACGACGACGAGCGTGATGGTCGTCGAGATGATGGCGAAATAGATTTCGGTGGCCCCCTTCTCTCCCGCTTCCCGCGGATGGAGGCCTTCCTCGATGTGCACGAAGATGTTCTCCATCACCACGATGGCGTCGTCCACCACCAGACCCGTCGCCAGCACGATGCCGAGCAGTGTGAGGACGTTGATGGAGAAGCCTGCGAGCCAGAGAAAGAAGAAACCGGAGATGAGCGATACGGGAATGGCCACGACGGGAATGATCGTGGCGCGCCATGAGCGCAGGAAAATGAAGATGATGAGGACGACGAGACCGAAGGCGATGAGGAGCGTTTCCTGCACTTCGAAGACGGCCTTGCGGATGAACTTCGTGTTGTCGAAGGCGACGTCGAGGACGATGTCCTTCGGTGCGGACTTCACGAGCACGTCGAGACGACGATAGAATTCGTCGGCGATCTCGACCTGGTTCGCACCGGGCAGCGGTGCGATGGCCAGACCGATCATCGGAGATCCGTCACGCTTCAGGATCGTCCGTTCGTTCTCGGCACCCAGATAGACGCGGGCGACGTCATGCAGACGTACCGTGGCTCCGGGCTGCGAACGCAGGATGAGGTTCTCGAATTCCTCCGGCTTGGAGAGGCGTCCGACAGCGCGGAGGGAAAGCTCCGTGTTCTTTCCTTCGAGACGGCCCGCAGGCAGTTCGACGTTCTCGCGTTGCAGGGCGTCGCGGACGTCGGCAGGGGTGAGTCCGTAGGAACCCAGACGGTCCGGATCCATGATGAGGCGCATGGCATAACGCCGTTCGCCCCAGATCGTGATGTTACCGACGCCGGGAATCGTCTGCAGACGTTCCTTGAAGAGGTTCGTCCCGATGTCCGTCAGTTCCGTCAGAGACCGTGCGGTACTCTGCACCGTCATCACGAGAATGGCGTTGCTGTTCGCGTCGGCCTTGGCCACGATGGGAGGATCGGCATCGGGCGGGAGATTGCGTTGCGCGCGCGATACGCGATCGCGCACGTCGTTGGCCGATGCTTCGAGGTCCTCGCCGAGTTCGAACTCGACGGTGATGTTGCTGCGGCCGTCACTGGATGCCGACGTAATGCTCTTGATACCGGCGATACCGTTGATGCTCTCTTCGAGAGGCTCGGTGATCTGCGATTCGATGACGTCGGCATTGGCACCGGTATACGTCGTGGTCACCGTGATGTTCGGCGGGTCGACGTCGGGAAACTGCCGTACGCCCAGGAAGGAATATCCTACCGCCCCGATGAGGACGATGAGGATGCTGAGTACGATGGCCAGTACCGGCCTGCGGATACTGAGAACGGAAAGATTCATGTTCTGCTCACAACTCCGTCTTGACAGGTAAACCGGGCTTGAGCAGCAGCAGACCCGTCGTCAGCACCGTATCGCCTGCGGCGATACCGGACGAGATCCTCACCATCGTTGGGGTGCGGCCACCCGTTTCGACGAAGACTGGGCGGGCCACGCCGCCGCGCTGGACAAAGATCTTCGTTCCGTTGAGGTCGGGTACGATGGCCTCGGTCGGGACGAGCAGGGCATCGCTCACCGTAGACAGGGGAAGATTGATGTCGGCGAACATTCCTGCGACGAGACCACGGGAATCCTTGCAGCGAGCGCGGATCTTCAGCGTACGCGTACTCGCTTCGACCGCAGGGTCGATGGCATAGATCACGGCTTCCCTGCCCTGCATCGTATCGCGTCCGCGTGTGCGGAACGACAGGCTCTTGCCCAGAGCCACGGTTGACGCATAGCGTTCGGGAATCGAGCATTCGAGTTTGAGTTGCTGTTCATCGGCCAGGACGGCGATCAGGGTATTCGTCGTGATGACGGCGCCGTCGCTGACTTGCCTCAATCCTATGCGTCCGGAGAACGGAGCGAGGATTTCCGTGCGGGAGATCTGGGCGAGCAGGACGTCGATCTCGGCCTTGCGCATCTCGACCTGGGCAGCCGCCACTTCGTACTCTTCCGTGCTCACGCCGTCGACGCGCTTCAGCTCGGCATAGCGACGCATCTTGTCCTCATCGATCTTCAGTTGCTGGCGGGCCTTGGCGAGCTGGGCACGCAGGTCGGCATCGAACAGCTTCACCAGAAGCTGCCCCTTGCGCACGAGCCCCCCCTCCTGGAAACCGAGCTTGATGATACGACCGCTGACTTCGCTGCGGATCTCGACCGATTCGTTGGCCATGATGCTGCCCGTCAGCGTGATCGATTCGTCGAACGACGACGGCTGGACGACGATTCCACGAACGGAAACCGGACCCGCCTTGACGCCACCCGGTCCACCCGGTGGTGTTCCCGCACCGGGTCCCCTGGCCGCCGACGTACCTGTAAGGGAGCGGATGAGGAAGAATGCACCGATGGCCACGGCCACCACAATCGTCCAGATCAGTACTTTTTTGTTCATCGTGCAAACTTGCGAAATGTCGCTATCACTTTGTGTTACAACACGCTTATGTCGTCGTACACCAAAATCCGGGTATCATCCGTCTGCGTCCTTTTTCATCCCATCGCGTCCTACTGACGTACACTACGAAAGGAGTATGCAATGAAGGCTCTTCTGTTGATGATGATGCTCGTCCCAAGCATGATGTTCGCCACAGAACAGACGTTTACGACCAAGGTCAGTGGAAATTGTGGCTCGTGCAAAAAACGTATCACCAAGGCCGCCGAGGCGGTCGATGGCGTATCGAACTTCGCATGGGACAAGAAGACGAAGGTCGCGACCGTAACCTACGACGACGCAAAGACATCACCCGACGCGGTCAAGAAGGCCATCGCCGCTGCCGGACACGATGTGGAAAACGTCAAGGCCACGAACGAAGCCTACGACAAGCTTCCCGACTGCTGCCAGTACCGGGACGGCGAAACGACGCACTGACGGTCCAAACGGCCTGTCGACGTACCGAGCGCCTTCTTTCCATCGCGGAGGGAGGCGCTTTTGCCATTCCCCCGATCCGTCAGGCGTCGTCTGTTTCATATTTTTGTCGTTCCTGAGCAACCAGTCCACACAGTACCACATCAGCAATGCACCATCCACGCCTCTATCGCGACGAATTCCATTCCCGCCACAACAGCGCCACGGAGCACGACATCGAGCAGATGCTGCGTACGGTCGGCGCATCGACGCTGGATCACCTCATCGAGGAAACGGTCCCGTCGAAGATCCGCCTGCCCAAGCCCCTCTCCCTGCCCGATGCCCTGACGGAAGCCGAGCTCCTCGCCGAACTGCGCGAGATAGGTTCCTGGAATGCACGATACCGGACCTACATCGGAATGGGCTACTATGACACGATCACGCCGCCCGTCATCCTCCGCAACATCGTCGAGAATCCGGGCTGGTATACGCAATACACGCCGTACCAGGCCGAAATCGCCCAGGGCCGTCTCGAATCGCTCCTGAACTTCCAGACGATGATCATCGATCTCACGAAGCTCGAGATCACGAACGCATCGCTCCTCGACGAAGCCACGGCCGCTGCCGAGGCCATGCACCTGATGTATGCCGCCAAGAGCGGCGCAGCCAAGGATGCCGAAGCCTTCTTCGTCGACGAGAACGTCTTCCCCCAGACCCTCGACGTGCTGATCACCCGTGCCGAACCTCTCGGCATCGAGATCCGCACGGGCAACGTCCACGATGTCCAGTTCGACGGTTCCGTCTTCGGCGTCTACATCCAGTATCCGGCCGGTAACGGCGACGTCCGTTCCCATGCCGACGTCTGCGAGCGAGCACATGCCGCCGGCGCCCTGGTCTGTGCGGGAACGGATCTGCTGGCCCTGACCCTGCTCACGCCTCCGGGCGAATGGGGTGCCGACGTCTGCATCGGTTCGGCCCAGCGCTTCGGCGTTCCTCTCGGCTACGGTGGTCCCCATGCAGGCTTCATGAGCACGAAGGAACAGTACAAGCGCCTCATGCCCGGACGCATCATCGGCGTCAGCGTGGACGCGCAAGGCAACATGGCCTTCCGCATGGCACTGCAGACGCGCGAACAGCATATCCGTCGCGACAAGGCGACGTCGAACATCTGCACGGCCCAGGCGCTGCTCGCCAACGTGGCAGCCATGTATGCCGTGTACCACGGTCCGAAGGGCCTGCGCGGCATCGCCGAACGCGTGCACGTGCTGACGTCCGCACTGTCCGATGGTCTCCGTGGCCTCGGCTACGACGTCGTCAACGGCTCCTGGTTCGATACGATCACGATCGAAGCATCGGCGGATGCCATCAGAACCCGTGCGGAAGAAGCCGGCATCAACTTCCGATACAGCGGCGACAACTCCGTCGGCATCTCCATCGATGAAACGACGAAGCCTTCCGACCTCTCGGCCATCCTCGGCGTCTTCGCAGGCATCAGGGGTACGGCCGTACCGGACGTGATGGACCTCATCACGAAGACCAAAAGCGGCATTCCCGAAGTACTGCGTCGTACGAGCGACTACCTCACGCATCCCGTCTTCAACCAGTATCACAGCGAACACGAGATGCTGCGATACATGAAGCGCCTGGAAAACAAGGACCTCTCGCTGGCTCATTCGATGATTCCGCTCGGCTCGTGTACGATGAAGCTGAACGCCACCGCGGAAATGATTCCCATCACGCAGCCGGAATTCAACTCCATCCATCCCTTCGTACCGGTCGAGCAGACCCGGGGCTACGCCCGTGTCTTCCGTGATCTCGAAGCATGGCTCAACGAGATCACCGGCTTCGACGCCTGCTCGCTGCAACCGAATGCGGGCGCACAAGGTGAGTATGCCGGACTCCTCGTCATCCGCAAGTATCATCAGGCACGTGGCGAAGGCCACCGCGACGTCGTCCTCATTCCGTCCAGCGCCCACGGCACCAATCCCGCGTCGGCCGTCATGGCCGGCATGAAGGTCGTCGTCGTCAAGGCGACGGAAGACGGACTCATCGACGTCGAGGACCTGCGCGCCAAGGCCATCGCCAACTCGGCGAACCTCGCAGGACTCATGGTGACGTATCCGTCCACGCACGGCGTCTTCGAGGAAGCCATCATGGACGTCTGCTCCATCGTCCACGAACACGGTGGCCGCGTCTATATGGACGGCGCCAACATGAATGCCCAGGTCGGTCTCACCAGCCCGCGCACCATCGGTGCGGACGTCTGCCACCTCAACCTGCACAAGACGTTCTGCATTCCTCACGGCGGTGGTGGCCCCGGCATGGGGCCTATCTGCGTCGTGTCCGACCTCGCTCCCTATCTGCCCGGACACAGCGTCGTTTCTCCGAACGGCAACACGTCGACGGCCGTCTCGGCCGCACCCTGGGGATCGGCTTCGATCCTGCTCATCTCCTATGCCTACATCCGCATGATGGGCGGCCCGGGACTCACGCAGGCGACGAAGCTGGCCATCCTCAACGCCAACTACATCAAGAGCCGCCTCGAGAGCGGCTACGACATCCTCTACGTCGGCAGCAAGGGACGCGTCGCTCACGAAATGATCGTCGACCTCCGCACCTTCAAGCAACGCGGCGGTCTCGAAGCCGAAGACGTCGCGAAGCGTCTGATGGACTACGGCTTCCACGCACCGACGCTCAGCTTCCCCGTCCCCGGTACGATCATGATCGAACCCACGGAAAGCGAAAGCAAGGCTGAACTGGACCGGTTCATCGACGCCCTGCTGACGATCCGTCGCGAGATGGAAGATGTCTGCACCGGCGCCGTCGATGCGAAGGACAATCCGCTCAAGAACGCTCCGCACACGCAGTTCGTGGCCATGGCTGACGAATGGGCTCACCCCTACACGCGTCAGCAGGCCGTCTTCCCGCTTCCGTGGGTCCGCGACCGCAAGTTCTGGCCGAGCATCGGACGTGTCGACAATGCCTATGGTGACCGCGTCCTGATCTGCACGTGTCCTTCGATCGAGGAGTATGCCTGATCCTGCAGTACACGAACGACACGTCGAATCGATCATCCGACGACCCGCCACATGGCGGGTCGTTGCGTTTTCGGCATGACGTCGGCGTATGCACGACCATCATCACGTCATCGGCAGGGATGATTCGAACGATACCTGCTCCCTCCGCCAGCGAACGTAACTTGCCATCGACATCATCATGCATTCCCATCCTCGATGCCCGTCTTCCCTGCCCTTCCCATCGTCGACGTCCTGCCATCGATCCTCGATGCATTGTCGGGACATTCGTCCTGCATCCTCGAAGCGCCGCCGGGTGCGGGCAAGACAACGATCGTTCCGCTCGCCCTGCTCGACGCTCCCTGGCTGAAGGACAGGCGCATCATCCTGCTCGAGCCGAGACGCCTCGCCGCACGTGCCGCTGCACGACGTATGGCCGATCTGCTCGGCGAGGACGCAGGACGCACCGTGGGCTACCGCATGAGGATGGATACGAAGGTATCGAACAGCACACGCATCGAAGTCGTGACCGAAGGGATCCTCACACGGATGCTCTCGTCCGACCCGACCCTCGCAGATACGGCCATCGTGATCTTCGATGAATTCCACGAGCGATCGCTGCAGGCCGATACCGGACTCGGTCTCTGTCTGCTCGGACGCGACCTCGGCGATACCGACCTGCGCATCATGGTGATGTCGGCAACGCTGTCGTCCCTCGACCGGTTACGCACGCTGCTGCCCGAGGGCACCCCGGTGATACGCTCGGAAGGACGGATGTATCCCGTCGAGACGACGTACATGACGTCGACGCCGACGCGCCATCTCGATCACCTGATGTCGGCCGCCATCGTGGATGCCCTGCATGATCATGACGGCGACATCCTCTGTTTCCTGCCCGGCACGGCGGAGATACGCCGTACGCTCACCGCGGCGTCAACATCGTTGGACAAGGCAGGCATCACGAACGTCGATCTCATTCCACTCTACGGTGATCTCGATGTACGCGAACAGGATCGGGCCCTGCGTCCGTCACCGGCCACACGACGCAAGGTCGTCCTGGCCACGTCCATCGCCGAAACCTCCATCACGATCGACGGCGTCCGCGTCGTGATCGACGGTGGCCGCAGCCGCGAGCCACGATTCGATCCGCGTATCGGCATGTCCCATCTCGTCACCGTACCCGTCTCCCGCGATGCTGCGGAACAGCGTCGGGGTCGGGCCGGACGTACGGCCGAGGGGACGTGCATCCGGCTATGGACGCGAACCGAACAGGAACAGCTTCCCGAGCGGAGATTGCCGGAGATCCTCACTGCGGACCTCGCTCCCCTCGCTCTCGACCTCGCAGCCTTCGGTGCATCCGTACAGGACGTACCGTGGATCGACGCTCCACCCGACGGGCACTACCGCCAGGCGATCGAACTGCTCCGCGAACTCCATGCTCTCGACGACGACGGAAACATCACCTCCGATGGCCGCGAAATGGCCCGCATGGCCATGCATCCGCGAATGGCACATATGATCCGCAGGGCACCCGAAGCACGGCGCATGGCCCTCATCCTCGCAGTCCTGCTCGGTGAACGCGACATCCTGCGCGCCGTCCGCGACGCCGATCTGCGTCGTCGTGTCGCCATCATCGATGGCATGCACGACGATCAGGCCGACATGCAGGCGGTACGTTCTGCGCGACAACGTCTGTCGGTGCTGGAACGTAATGCCGCCGATCCCGCATCGCCCCTCGATATGGACTCCTGTGGCCGCATCATGAGCCTCGCCTATCCGGACAGGATCGCACGACGCAAGGACGCCTCATCTCCATTGTATCTCATGCGGAACGGACGTACGGCGCGACTGTACGACCATGATTCCCTGATTGAGCACGAGTGGCTCGCCATCGCAGCACTCGACGGTACGGCGAGCGACGTACGTATCGGGCTCGCAGCACCGATGACGGAAGAGGACGTGCTGGGCAATGCCGGACAGGATGTCGTGACGGTTCCGGTATTCGGTTGGGACGACGATGCAGGCACCGTCGTCGCACGCATACGTCGTTCTCTCGGCTCCATTGTCCTGCAGGAACACGACGATCCGGATGCGGATCCATATGCCATCGCAGCGGCCCTGGCGGAGCATTATGCGCGGAACGACTGGAAGGACCTTCCCTGGACGGATGCTGCACGCATCCTGTATCGACGCATGACGTTCGCCGGCATCGACGTTCCGATATCCGTATGGACGGAAGCCCTCGTCGGATGCCGGAAGCGCAAGGATGTGGAGCGGATCGACGTCCGTTCCATCCTGGATACCGCGATGTCATGGGAAGAACGCCAACGCCTCGACCGGCTTGCGCCGACGCACTACACGGTGCCCAACGGACGCCGCATCGCGATCGACTATTCGGATCCGGAACGCCCCGTCCTGGCCGTACGGTTGCAGGACATGTTCGGTGTGAAAACGCAACCTCGCGTCGCCGATGGCCGCATCGTACTCACCGTCCACCTTCTCTCGCCTGCAGGACGTCCAATACAAGTGACACAGGATATAGGCGGGTTCTGGAGCGGAAGCTATGCGGAGGTGCGAAAGGAAATGCGAGGCAGATACCCGAAGCACACGTGGCCCGAAGATCCTACGACGATGTGACCATCATACGCCGACCATTCCGCGATGCCAGCCGCTCCTCCACTTCCGAAAACCGGTGGCCGCGTACGTGGAGCAGGACAAGGACGTGGTAGAGAAGGTCAGCAACTTCGTCGACCAGCTGCTCGGGCGCGGCAACGGCTGCGAGAGCTACTTCGAGGCCTTCCTCACCGACCTTCTGCGCACAGCGATGGATGCCCTCGCGCAGCAGACGTACGGTGTACGAATGCTGATCACCGGAAGCGCCACGCAGAGCGATGATGTCCTCGAGATCGGCAAGTCTGAATATGGCTTCCTGGTCATCGAAACATGATGGGCTTCCCGTATGGCATGTCGGTCCCGCCGGCCTGGCCTTGATGAGAAGGGAATCGGCATCGCAGTCGGCGTGAATGGAGACGACGTTCAGCACATTGCCCGACGTCTCGCCCTTCGTCCACAACTCCTGCCTCGAACGACTGAAGAAGGTGACCCGACGCGTCGTCATCGTCGTATCGTAGGCATCGCTGTTCATGTATCCGACCATCAACACGGAACCACTGTCCGCATCCTGGACCACCACGGGGAGAAGACCCGTGATATCGTCATACTTGAGTATCATCACCGCACCTCGATTGAACATGTCCGCAAATAGTTCTTGAGCGTATCGACCGTACACTCCCCCCGATGGAACATGCCTGCTGCGAGCACAGCGTCTGCTCCGGAGACCAGCGGGTCGACAAAATGTTCCACTCGTCCGGCGCCACCACTGGCGATGAGCGGAAGCCGGACCGTATGCGCTACCGCCGCGATCACATCCGTATCGAATCCGTCCTTCGTACCGTCCCGGTCGATGGACGTACACAGTATCTCCCCTGCACCACGTCCCTCGGCCACACTGGCCCATTCCAGAGCATCGAGACCGGTCGTACGCTTCCCGGAGTGCGTCATGACCTGCCATACGTGGCCCTCACGACGGACATCGACGGCCAGAACGACGCACTGACTGCCGAAGGCTGCGGCACAGCGGTCGATCAGCGATGGATCGGCCACGGCAGCGGTATTGACGGCGACCTTGTCGGCACCGCATCGCAACATGTGCTCCATGTCGCGTTCCGAACGTATGCCACCACCGACGGTGAACGGGATGGCTATGGCTGCGGCTACATCCTCGACGACGGCGGCGAAGGTCGACCGCTCCTCGATCGTCGCCGAGATATCGAGCAGCACGAGCTCGTCGGCGCCATCCTGTGCGTAACGCATGGCCAGTGCAACGGGA
Source organism: Candidatus Kapaibacterium thiocyanatum (assembly GCA_001899175.1). Lineage (NCBI taxonomy): Bacteria > Pseudomonadati > Bacteroidota > Eximiradiia > Eximiradiales > Kapaibacteriaceae (SeqCode) > Kapaibacterium (SeqCode) > Kapaibacterium thiocyanatum (SeqCode). Next base: position 48,235 of record MKVH01000009.1, read on the forward strand.
TCGCCCACATCGCTCAGGTTCTCGAACCGTATACCCTTCACGGTGCGCTTGCCCATGACGTCGAGGCACGGTATGATACGTCGGGCAGGCATCAGGACATCCCTCCGATTTCGTCGAGAATACGCTCGTCGTCGAGCCACGCCCGTCCGATCACCGCCCCATCCATTCCGATGGCTGCCAGCCCGTTCATGTCTTCCCGTCCTCGTACGCCACCACTGGCGATGAGATGCGCAGAAGCATACCGTTCACGTAGACGTTCGTACGACGCGAAGGCCGGCCCGTTCATCATACCGTCGCGGGAGATGTCGGTGATCATGAAGCGGCACAGACCTCTGTCCGTCATGTCGTCCATGACGTCGTCGATACGGAACGATGAGGTCTCTTTCCATCCACGGATACGTACGGTTTCCGCAGCGACGTCGATGGCCACGATGATCGCATGCGACCCGTACTGCGCAGCGATATCACCGACCGTACGGGGTTGTACGACGGCCAGTGTTCCAATGCAGACCATGGCCGCACCGGCATCGAGCAGGCGCCGTACATCGTCTCCGGTGGAGATTCCACCACCGACGTCGACGACGAGCGAGGTCGTACGCGCGATCTCCGACACGACATCGAGGATGCCGTGTCGTCCACTGCGTGCTCCATCGAGGTCGACGAGGTGAAGACGCTTCATGCCCGCACGTTCCAGTCGATGGGCATAGTCGAGCGGTGATCCATCGTAGTACGTGACGTCATCGAAACGGCCATTCAGGAGGCGAACGACACGTCCATCGAGAATGTCGATGGCAGGAACAGGTATCATAGTCGGAGGAAATTGTTGAACAGACGTTGGCCATCGTCACCGCTCTTTTCGGGATGGAACTGCACTCCTATGGTGAGCCCATCCACGACCGCCGCCGCGAATGACCGTCCGTGCCGGCATGTCGCAGCCCTTCGGCTGCTCACATCCGCGGCATAGGAATGGACGAAATACATCCAGCTTCCTTCAGCGATGCCGTCGAATACGGTCGTCGAGATATCCGTGATCCTGCTCCATCCCACATGCGGGATCTTGCACCCTTCTGCATCCGGCAAACGGCGTACGATACCCGGCAGACGCCCGATGCACGGAACGTCGCCTTCCTCCGACCACTCGAACAGCACCTGCATACCGAGGCAGATTCCGAGGAGCGGCATCGTACGGCGCCGCAGGACATCGACGAGCCCTGCTTCATGCAGCGACGACATCACTCTCGCCGCATGCCCTACTCCAGGCAGGATGACGTGATGTGTCGATTCGACGACGCCGGCGTCTCTCGTGAGAACGGCTTCCCTGCCCGCACGACGTATCGCGTGGATCACGGATCGCACGTTGGCTGCGCCCGTATCGATGACAGCTACCATCAGAGCCTCCCCTTCGACGAAGGGATGGCATCCGATGGCACGTCGCGAATTGCGTCGCGCAATGATCTGCCGAGTCCCTTGAACATGCTCTCTACGATGTGATGGTCGTTGACACCGTCCGACTCCATGTGCAGCGTACACCGCAGACCGTCGGCGAACGACCGGAAGAAGTGCTCCACCATCTGTGTCGGCATGGTACCAAGACGCTCCTGACGCAATGCCGCCTTCCATCGGAGGAATGGTCGATCGCTCAGGTCCATGGCCACGAGAGTACGCGCCTCGTCCATCGGCAGCACGAATCCGTACCGACCGATCCCGCGCTTGTCTCCGAGAGCGTGTCGCAACGCCTCACCAAGAGCCAGGCCCGTGTCCTCGATCGTGTGATGGTCGTCGACATGAAGATCACCAACCGTGGTGATCACGGCATCCATGCCGGCATGGACGACGATCTGCGTGAGCATGTGGTCGAAGAATCCGATTCCCGTCGATATCGTACACGAACCGTCCCCGTCGAGGGCGATCCATCCGCCGATCCGCGTCTCCTTCGTCGTGCGGTCGATACCAGCTCTTCTTCGTCGTCGCTTGAGGAGTGAAGCGACCTCGTCCCATGACGACAGGTCATGTGCCTCCGGTACCGCACCGATAGTCGACGCAGTCCATTCGTCGACCAGCCGCAACCGGCCGACCTCCGGAGCTATATCGAATGACGGGGTCCAGTCACCATGGCCGAGAACGAAGGAACGACCCGCATCCATGATTCCGTCGTATCGCCCGTTCGACCGATCGGCCCGGATTTCATCGAGCCCGATCCCTTCCGAAGCGAGAACGTCCGTCAGGATATTCCACGCCATTCGACGAGTATCGCCCTGCCATACGGATCGTCCTTCGTCCGCAATCATCATCACCACATCGTAGCCCAGTCCGACGGCTACGCGCAACGCTCCGATGGCACCTTGCCGTAGCGACGGTATCGCTCCGTCATCATCGGTACGACGAAACAAGGTCTCTTCGCCATCCAGGAAGAGTATGGATCCATTCATCGTTCACCCCTCAACGCATCGATGACCTGGACGTTCTGCTCGCGCGTACCCACCGTGATACGAAGGTGACCGACACAATCGATATCGTCGGTACGGCTCCGCACGAGGATGCCGCGACGTTCGAGCAGCGACGTCGCCCTATCCGCATCCCGCATACGCACGAACAGGAAGTTGGCCGAGGACGGATGAACGTCGACGACGTCATCGAGCAGCATCAACTGCGAGGCCAGCCAGTTACGTTCGTCACCGATCGCCTGTACGGTCTTCTCCATCGTTCCGCCATGATGACGTATCGCATCCGCAGCCATGCGCTGCGTCATCGACGATACGTTGAACGGAGCACGGATCGCATCGATCGCGTGAACGACGTCGGGATGGGCGAGCAGCACACCGCAACGGAGCCCGGCCAGACCCCAGGCCTTCGACAGCGTACGCAGTACGATCAGCCTGTCCTCGTTCATGATCATCGACGTGCAGTCGGCATCCTCCGCGAACTCCACATAAGCATGATCGACGACGACGTATGCGGATGTTTCCCGAAGGAGCCTCAGAACATCGTCGAGTGGCGATACATTCCCCGTAGGGTTGTTCGGCGAACAGACGATGATCATGCGGACACTTTCGTCGACGGCTGCGATGATGCCATCGACGTCGAGTGCGAATCCGTCCATGCGTCGTACGTTCCGTACGTCCACCTTCGATGCGGCGGCACAGCGGTCGTACATCACGAAGGTCGGAGGAGTGTTCACGACGACATCCCTCCTCGGTTCGCAGAGCGCACGTATGGCGAGATCGATCAGTTCGTCGCTACCGTTCCCGCAGACGATACGATCGGTCGGAAGGCCATAGTATCGACCGAGAGCCTGACGCAGGTCCGTACAGGCGGGATCGGGATAGCGGTGCAGATCGTCACCGTACGGTGAGCCGAAGGCGTTCTCGTTCGCATTCAGCGATATCGGCGTCAGACGCCGGGTAACGGCCCTGGCATGCGCTTCGAGTCGTTCAGTGCGCGCCAACGTCGTAACGGTCGGAGCGATGGCCTGCAACGCCGACTCCGTCGCACGCTGCACCGTCATCGTCACGCAGAAACTGTCCAGCGTCACGCCACTGACACGTCCCGCCCATCCTCCCGTCGGCAACGTATGGTTCGTACCGCTCGCATAGTCTCCAAGCGATTCCGGTGTGTACGGTCCGAGGAATACCGATCCTGCCGCCGTGATCCTGCCGCAGACCTGTTCGAGACAGTCGGGATCACCATCGTCCATGATCACGATGAGGTGTTCGGGTGCATAGTCGTTCGTGAAGGCGATGGCCTCGGCCCGATCGTCGAAGACGATGGCCAGACCATGTTCGAGAGCACGTCCTGCGATATCCTTCCTGGGCAGTATGGCAAGTTGTTCATCCAGGGCCTTGTACGTACGCTCGACCGATGCGGCACTCGTCGTGACCAGCACCACCTGACTGTCCGCACCATGCTCGGCCTGAGCGAGAAGGTCCGCCGCAACGGATTCGGCATCGGCCGTTTCGTCGCAGAGCACCAGCACTTCCGATGGACCGGCGGGAAGATCGATGGCCACGCCATACAGCGATGCACGCTGCTTCGCAGCCGTGACCCATGCATTACCCGGACCGAGAATCTTCTTCACCGGCTTCACGGATTCCGTGCCGTAGGTGAGCGCTGCGATGGCCTGCACGCCGCCGATGGCATGCACTTCACGAATGCCGCACAGTACGGCGGCAGCCATGATGGAGACGTCGGGTCGACCCGTCGATGGATCGGGTGGAGAACAGATGACGATACGTCCGCACCCCGCCTCGACGGCAGGGATGGCGAGCATGAGTACCGTCGAACACAACGGAGCGGATCCACCGGGAATGTAGAGCCCGACCGCATCGATCGGCCTCGTCTCCATCCTGCATATCAGGCCTGGCATCGTTTCCACCTCGACGGCAGGCCGGCGCTGGGCGTTGTGGAACGTGCGGATATTCCCGGCAGCCGTTCGCATCGCCGTGATCGTGTCGGCATCGAGCATGGACGACGAACGCTGCAGTACGTCGTCGGGAACACGACTCGTCACGATGTCGACATCGTCGAACTGGCGTGTCCAGCGACGAACGGCGGCGTCGCCACGCTGGCGGACGTCATCCATGATGACCGCGACGTCCGACCACAGCGCTTCAGGATCGGCTACGGGTCTGCGCGTCAGTGACATCCATCGTTCACGTGGCGGGTTGATGATCGTCTTCATTCTATCAGCTTCTCGATAGGTGTCACAAGGATGCCTTCGGCGCCATTGGCGCGCAGCTCGTCGATGATGTCCCAGAACCGGTCTTCGGGAATGACTGCATGGACGCTGCTCCATGCCGGACGTGCGAGCGGCATCACGGTAGGGCTCTGCAGTCCTGGCAACAGATGGATGATATCGGCGAGAGCGGCGTTCGGCGCATTGAGGAAGATGGCCCGCATCGACCGGGCGCGAAGGACGGCATCGATCCTGAACAGCAGCCGGTCGCGTTCCGTCACCGTCGCCTCGTTCACCGCATCGTTCACGATCACCACCGCTTCGGACTGCATCACCGTCTCCACTTCACGAAGACCGTTCATGAGCAGGGTCGACCCCGAGCTCACCAGATCGCAGATCGCATCGGCGAGACCGATGCTTGGTGCGATCTCCACCGAGCCGCTTATCTCGTGAACGTCGGCCACGACACCCTGACGACGCAGAAAGTCATTCAGTAAACGCGGATACGATGTCGCGATCCGCAGGCCCCGCAGATCGTTCGTTCCCGAATAGTCCATCCCTCGAGGCATGGCGATGGAGAGACGGCATCGGGCGAAGCCGAGACGCCGGACGATCATCGCACGGCATCCATGCTCGGTCACGACGTTGTCGCCGAGGATACCCGCATCCGCCACTCCCGACGCCACCGCATCGCAGATGTCGTCGTCGCGGAGAAAGAGCACGTCGAGAGGAAGGTTGGCGGCAGGCAGTACGAGGCGTGCCTCCTGATGTCCGAGGGAAAGACCGCATTCGCGCAGAAGGCGCAGTGAATCATCCGTCAGACGGCCACTCTTCTGAACGGCAAGACGGAAGGGCCTTAGGCGTCGGGCCACGGCGGTTCGATTCGGCAGGGACGTCATGATCATGGGCATGGACTCGATGAAAAAGAAAAAGGGCCGTTCCCGGTGAGAGAACGGCCCTTGATGGGTCGATTGCTATGGTCGGAATCAGCCGATTCGCGTCACCATTCTCACCGCACGACAGCATACACCGTGATGCACATGGATGTGCACGGCGTGATGATGGGTGCGATGATGGTTGCGGCTGATCATTGTGACGGCAAAGCTAGAATCGTTTCGAGGACATTTCCAAATATCCTTCCGATATCATCACCGCCATTACCATCGTCGAGGCCCTGCGGAATCGGGATCGGAGCTCCCTTTCGAATTTCTTTAGAATCGTCCCGTTGCTTTGCACATCCCACATCAGGACGAACGGAATCCATGAAGCCAAGGATGTCGATATGGGCGCTGTCGGTCATCACGACCCTGGTCGGCTGCGCTACCGAAAGCAGGGTGAATCGCAGGACGATCGACGACGCAGTGAAGGCGTATTCCGGTGCCGGTATCGGTGAGCGCAAGGAAGCCGGGCGCTTCGACCTCCCGCCAGGTATCACGCTGGATAGCGGAATCACGATCGACGATGCGGTCGCCATCGCCCTTCGCAACAACGCACAGTTCCAGGCCGATCTGGCTTCCATGCCCATCGCCGAGGCGGATGTCGTCGATGCCGGAACGATTCCGAATCCCGTCCTGCGCTACCTCTCGCCGAACGCGGGAATCGTGGCCCAGGGGTATCTCAACGTGGCCATCGACGTCCTGTGGCAGCGACCTGCCCGTATCGAAGCCGCACAACGGGATGCGGAACGCATGGCGTCCCTGCTCATACGTCGCAGCTACACACTGATCCGCGATGTACAGGTCGCCTATATCGATCTCCAACTGGCGCGCGAACGTGCGCATCTGCTCACGGAAAACCTTGCCTTGCGAACCCAGCTTTCCGAGATCGCCGGTTCACGGCTGCGGCACGGAGACATCAGCGATCTGGAAGCCACCGTCTCACGGACGGACTCCGCGACTGCGGCCGACGACCTGCAACGTGCCGTTCTCGATACACTTCTGCTCGGCAACAGACTCACGACACTCCTCGGAATGCAGACGACCGATACGACGCTCCGGCTCACGGTGAAGAAGGTACATGATTCCCTCGTCCTGCTTCCGAAGGAGCGCTATCTCGAACTCGCCTGGTCCTATCAGCCGGAAATGGTTGCAGCGAAGGCCGCCATAGAAGCCGCGGGAGAACGGATCGGATGGGAGAAGTCGAAAGTCGCCTCGCTCACCGCAGTGCTCAACTATCAACACGTCAACGGCACATCAGGTAATGCATGGCTTCCCAATGCCGTGAATCCCGGCATACAGATCGAACTGCCGATCCTGAACCGGAACCAGGGCAAGATCATGCGGGCGGAAGCGGAGCTGGATCAGGCCATGCTGCAATACGTCGCCTTACGACAGCGCATCGCACTCGACGTAACGGATTCGTACAACAGATACGCACAGGTGTGGAACTCCTGTGCCATCTGGAATACCGACATGCTTCCTTCGCTCGAACAGGCCGTACGGCTCGTACGGGAATCGTACAGACGCGGCGATATCTCCTACCTCCCCGTACTGGAAGCCATGCGCCAGCTCGCGAACGGCAAGCTCAGGAAGGCGGAGATCGAGGCGGAGCTGCAACGAACGGTAAGTCAACTGAATTACAGTATCGGCAAGAATATCCCAGGTCAATGACATGCGTCGACTCCGTCATATCGCTCTCTGCACGGCATCCACTTCCCTGCTCTTCGCATGCGGACCGGATCACGATCAACCGCACGAACCGCCAGCCTCGGTGGACAGGATCATGAAGGAGGCCGACCTGAATACGGTCACCCTCACGGACAAGGCCATCGAACGACTCGGCATCACGACCGCAGCAGTGGAGCGCAGATCCGTCGGCGACAGTCGGCTCGTCGCTGGAGAGGTCATCGCCATGCCGGGCCGTACCGTGACGCTCACCGCACCAATGGCCGGTACGGTGCTCGATGCGAAGCCGGGTGACCCACTCACGTCAGGACGCAGTGTACGCAGAGGCCAGCGCCTGTTCCGGCTGCTCATCCTGCCATCCGAACGCGATCTGCTCAGCGCCCGCGAGGATGTCGCACAGAAACAGGTGCAGTACGATGTCGTCGTCGAGAAAGTGCATCGGGCCGAACAGCTCCTCAAGGAACGTGCAGGAAGTGTAAGGGCCAAACAGGAGGCCGATGCCGAGCTTGCGGACATCACGGCGTCGCTGCGCGTCGCACAGGCACGACTCGAGTTGCTACGCGGTCATCCGAACGGCGACCTCGCGGATCGTCTGTCCACCCTCGACGTCGAAGCGCCGATCGAAGGGATGATACAGCGAGTCTTCATCGGCTCTTCGCAGGTAGTGGCGACTGCAGCTCCCATCCTCGAGCTGACGTCGACATCGACGCTCTGGGTACGCGTTCCCGTCTACGCCGGTGATGCGGACCGGATCGATCGTATGGCGAATGCATACATCCAGTCCCTGTCCGGCGATTCTCCCGAACATCCTTCCATCGCCGCACGCCCGGTGAACGGACCGATGACGGCCGACCTCGTAGCCACATCCGTCGATCTGTATTACGAGATCGACAACAGGAACGGACGCTTCCGTCCGGGACAACGTATCGGCGCATCGATTCCCCGGCAGGGACGGCAATCGTCCCTCGTGATAGCGTTCTCCGCCGTGCTCTACGATCCGTCCGGCGGCACATGGATATACGAACGCACGGGTGATCGCACGTTCGTGAGGCGAAGAGTGGAAGTGGATCACGTCGAAGACGGAATGGTCGTCCTGCGGAGAGGTCTGACCGAAGGTACACGGGTCGTCACGACCGGTGCGGCGGAGTTGTTCGGCACGGAGTTCGGAGGAGGCAAGTAAGTGCGCCATTTCATCTCGCTCTCCATGCGACTGCGGATCATCGTCGTCGCCCTCATGGCCCTGCTGATGATCGTCGGTATCCAGGTACTGAAGAACGCCTCGTTCGACGTCTTTCCGGAGTTCGCGCCACCTTACGTGGAGATCCAGGTCGAGGCGCCCGGTCTGTCCACCGCCGAGGTCGAGGCCCTGCTCGCTGTTCCCATCGAGAATGTTCTGAACGGCGTCCCTCATGCCACGCATCTTCGATCGAAGTCCGTACCGGGCCTGACATCCATCGTCCAGCACTTCGAACACGGTACGGACATCATCCAGGCACGACAACTGGTTCAGGAACGCCTCAGCAGGGTGACTCCACAACTGCCTGCGGTAGCACGGCCTCCCGTCATGCTCAGTCCATTGTCATCGACAAGCAGGGTGCTGAAGATCGGCGTGAGTTCGCATACACTGACGCAGATGGAAATGACGACGCAGGTCCGCTGGACACTGCGGCCACGGCTCATGTCGATTGCCGGCGTGGCCAATGTGGCGATCTGGGGACAGCGCGACAGGCAACTTCAGGTATGTGTCGATCCCGAGCGACTCTATGCGAACAACCTCACGCTCGCCCAGGTCACTACCGCCGTTCAGGACGCCACACGTCAGTTCGGTGGAGGTTTCGTGGACATGCCCAATCAACGGATCGCCGTCTCCAACGTACCGCACGTCTACGATGCCCGTGATCTGTCGGCTATCGCCCTCCCCACCGCGAACGGAGCGTCCGTGCGCCTCGGCGATCTGGCCGACGTCATGGAAGGATATCCTCTCCCCATCGGCAATGCCATCGTCAACGATGGCCCCGGGCTTCTGCTCATCGTGGAGAAGCAGCCCGGCGCGAACACGCTCGACGTGACGAGGCAGGTCGAAGCCGTCCTGCGTGAAATGACTCCTGCAATGAAGGGTATGACCTTCGATTCCACGATCTTCCGTCCGGCCACCTACATCGAGATGTCGCTGCACAATCTCAACAAGGCCCTGCTCATCGGTTGTACCCTCGTCGTCATCGTACTCTTCTTCTTCCTCCACGACTGGCGCGTCGCTCTCATCAGCGTGACGGCCATTCCGCTATCGCTCGTCGTGGCGGCACTCGTCCTGCACTATCGCGGCGGCACCATCGATACGATGGTACTCGCCGGACTGATCATCGCGCTCGGTGAAGTGGTGGACGATGCCATCATCGACGTGGAGAACATCGTGCGGCGATTGCGCGAGAACGCGCTTCGACCCGATCCCCTGCCGGCCTTCCGCGTCGTACTGGAGGCCTCGATGGAAGTGCGCAGTGCTGTCGTCTTCGGCAGCATGATCGTCGCCCTCGTCCTGATACCGGTCTTCTTCCTTCCCGGTCTGTCGGGTGCCTTCTTCCAGCCGTTGGCCCTGTCCTACGTCCTGGCCATCATGGCATCGCTCTTCGTTGCCCTGACACTCACACCAGCCCTGTCCCTGCTCCTTCTGCCGAAGGCATATGGACACGGCACCGACAAGTCGCATCGCGTCGAACCGAAGGTCGTGCTGTGGATGAAGGGTCGCTACGAAGCCGCACTCCATCGTATTCTCGAACGACGGCGCGGCATTCCCGTCGTGCTCGCAGGAATCGTCGTCGTCACGATGGCCATCGTTCCCTTCCTCGGCGAAGAGTTCCTGCCGCACTTCAGGGAATACGACTTCCTCATGCACTGGGTCACGAAGCCCGGTACGTCACTCGACGAGTCGACGCGCATCACGCAACGTGTGAGCAAGGAACTGCGCGCGATCCCCGGTGTGCGCAACTTCGGTGCCCATATCGGCCGTGCGGAGGTCGCCGACGAGGTGGTAGGATCGAACTTCACGGAGAACTGGATCAGCGTCGATCCGACCGTCGACTACGACAGTACCGTAGCCCGCATCCAGAGCGTCGTCGACGGTTATCCCGGTCTGCACCGTGACGTGCTCACCTATCTGCGCGAGCGCGTGAAGGAGGTCCTGACCGGCACGAGCGCCAGTATCGTCGTGCGCATCTATGGTCCGGACCTTGGAACACTGGAACGCAAGGCCAAGGAAGTGGGTGCTGCACTGGTGTCCATCGACGGCGTCTCCGATCTGAAAGTACAGCCTCAGACGCTGGTACCGCAACTCGCCGTACGGTTCGATGCTGAACGTGCGGCATGTTTCGGTGTGACGGCGACCGACGTCCGACGCACCATCGCCACGATCGTGAATGGTGTCAAGGCCGGAGAAGTCTACGACGACCAGAAGATCTTCGACGTCGTGGTGTGGGGGCGACGCGAGCTCCGTACCGACATCGAACGGATCCGCGACATTCAGGTCGATCTTCCTCGTGGTGGCCGTGTTCCGCTGAAGGACGTCGCCGATATCCATATCGCTCCGACGCCGAACGAGATCACGCGTGAGCTCTCGTCGCGCCGTATCGACGTCACCTGCAATACCAGGGGTCGCGACCTCGGAAGCGTGGCGCGTTCCATCGAAGACAAGCTCCGCACGATCCCCTTCGATGCAGGATACCATCCCGAGATACTCGGCGAGTATGCCGAACGGCAGGAATCGCAGCAGAGACTCTATGCGCTTGCTCTCCTCTCCATCCTGGGTATCTTTCTCATCCTCTACGCCGACTTCGCGTCCTATCGCCTGTCCCTGCTCGTGCTGCTGAGTCTCCCCTTCGCACTTGCCGGCTGCGTGATGAGCACGACGATGACGGGAGGCATCCTCTCGCTCGGCTCGCTGGTAGGATTCGTCACCGTGCTCGGAGTCGCTGTCCGTAACGCCATCATGCTGATAAGTCACTATCGTCATCTCGAAGATGTCGAAGGCGAAGGATTCGGACTCCGCCTCGTCGTCCGCGGTGCACTGGAACGGCTCGTTCCCATTCTCATGACGGCCTTGACGGCAAGTCTCGCCCTGCTTCCCATCGTGGCGACCGGTGACAGGCCCGGCCAGGAAATCGAGTATCCGATGGCCATCGCAATCCTCGGTGGCCTGACCACGTCGACCGTCCTCAATCTGTTCTTCCTGCCGGCCTTGTACCTGCGTTTTGGACGACCATATATCGCTTCGGCACAGGAATCATGAAACTGCTCATCGTGGAAGACGAACTGCGCCTGCTGGAGGACATGGAAACGTTCATGTCCGAACAGGGCTATCTGTGCGAGCGCGCGGAGAACCATGCACAGGCGGAAGAGAAACTTTCGTTGTATCGATACGATGCCATCCTTCTCGATATCACGCTGCCTGACGGCAACGGCCTGCGCCTGCTCGAACTCGTCAAGGACCTGCACCCCGTGACCGGTGTCCTGATCGTGTCGGCGAAGGATTCGCTGGACGACAAGCTGAAAGGTCTGCATCTCGGTGCCGACGACTATATCACCAAGCCCTTCCATCTCGAAGAGCTCAATGCCCGCATCAGCGCACTGATACGACGAACGAACTACAACGGCAGCACGCTCATCACGGTCGACGACGTCGTCATCGACACCGCGTCGAAAACCGTATCCGTCGGCCCCGAACCGGTCATCCTGACGAAGACCGAATACGAGCTCCTGCTCTACTTCGTCGTGAACCGCAATCGCGTGCTCAGTCAGCAATCCATCGCCGAACACCTGTGGGGCGATCACTACGACATGGCGGACAACCATAGCGTCGTCTATGTTCACACGAACAACCTCCGGAAGAAGATCCATAGCGCGACGGGCAGGGACTACATCAAGACCGTCTACGGGATGGGATATCGCTGGTCCACTCCATGAAGCTGCTTCGTAAAACCACATCGCTCTACCTCGGAGCCACCGCCGTGATCCTGTGCATGGCAGGCATAGCGCTCTTCTTCATCCTGCAGGAAATCGTGCAGGACGAGATGGACGAACAACTGGAACTGCAGGCCGAACTCCTTGCGGAACAGGTGCGTACCGGCGATGTGCCATCCCTGCCGATGGCGACGATAACGGAGCTGAGCACCGACGTCCCGCCGGCGACGATCACCGGTGATACCCTGCTCTACGACAGGGTCCAGAAGAAGAAGGAAGACTATCGCTATCTGTCGACCATCCGCACCATCACAGGAAGGAAGTACAGACTGACGGTCGTTACGGCCCACATCGGCTGGGATCAATACTACCTCATCATCTTCACCGTATTCCTGGCCGCAGTCCTGTCCCTCACGATGGCGGGCACCGCGATCAACTTCGTTTCGTCACGGAGGATATGGCGGCCCTTCTTCCATAATCTGAAGGCGTTGAAGGAATACTCGGTCACGTCGTCCGAGCCCATGGATCTGATGGATTCGGATATCGACGAATTCCGTGAGTTGAAGCGCTCACTGGACCAACTGACGCAACGTGGCCGAAGGGAATATATGGCCTTGCGCGAGTTCACCGAGAATGCATCGCACGAGCTTCAGACGCCACTTGCCATCATCCGATCGAAGATCGACAGACTGAGCCAGTATCCGGTGTCGGAAGAGATGGCGGAGATCATATCCCAGGCCCGCGCCGACGTGAGCCGCCTGTCCCGTATCAACAGGAATCTGCTCCTCCTCGCCAGACTCGACAACAGGGCTTTCGAATTCACGGACGCCCTCGACATCGCCGACATCACCCATGATCATCTCCAGCGCATGCAGGACCTGTTCGCCGTGCGCGACATCCCGGTGACGATGGAATCCTCTCCCTTGACCGTCAAGGGTAACCGATACCTGTTCGACGTCCTCATGACCAACATGCTCTCGAACGCATGGAAGTACACGAACGATGGCGGAGATGTCGCCATCGCCATCACCGGATCGGCGTTGACGATGAGTAACAGCGGTGCTCCTCTCGACCTTCCCGAACACGAACTGTTCGACCGGTTCAGGAAAGGGACGATGCATCACGGATCGACGGGCCTCGGCCTGGCCATCGCACGCGAGATATGCGAGGTACACGGCTGGACCATCCGCTACGACTACATACATGGTCGACATCATTTTTCCATCGATCTTCACCCGGACTGACATGCACGGCCTCGTCCATCATATCGAGCTCTACGTCTCCGATCTCCCGGCGTCCACGGCATTCTGGTCGTGGCTGCTGACGGAGAAGTTCTCGTATACAGTCTATCAGAAGTGGAACAAGGGCATCAGCTTCAAGCTCCACGATACCTATATCGTCCTCGTGCAGACCGAAGCACGATATCTCGACATCCCCTATCACAGGAAACGTTCCGGCCTCAACCACCTTGCCTTCCATTGCGAGTCCCGTGAGTTCGTGGATACCCTCGCCGGAGAGTTGCGGGACAAGGGCATCGCGATACTCTATGCGGATACGCATCGTAACACGGAAGACTATCACGCCATATATTTCGAGGACCCCGACAGGATCAAGGTCGAGCTCGTAACCCATCCCAATCGATCGGAGGAACATCGTCATGACCGTTGAAACATCCGAACTCGGACCATATCATGTGGCCACGATACGGCATATCGGCCCCTATACGAACGTGGGCAGGATATTCGACGAACTCTGGAAATGGATCGTCGCCAACGACCTCGTCAACGACGACACCGTAGTCATCGGCCTGTCCTACGACGATCCCGCCATTCTTCCGGCGGAGCAGCTACGCTATGACGCGTGCGTGACCGTACCACAGGGTACGACGGGAACCGACCGGATCGTCATCAGGACCCTGCCCGCACAGCGATACGCCCATACGATTCACGTCGGCAGTTACGAAGGATTGGGGCCGGCCTTCGGCCGGATGTTCGACGAGTGGCTTCCCCGCAGCGGAGCGCATGCCCTGCCTCTCCCCTGCATCGAAGTCTATCTCGACGACATGGCCAGGGTTCCGATAGAGCAACTGAGGACGCTCATCGGTATTCCGGTGGCATGATGCGTCAGTGAAGGACGACGAGTCTGACGGAGTGGACGTCCCCATGTTCGTCGCCGCAGGCGATGGCATAGACACCGTTCGGAAGATCGGTGGTAAGCAGGCGGACGACACCACCGTCCATACCGATACGTGCCCTGTCCTGTACGTCCATCCCCTGCATGTCCGTGATGGCGATCCAGCGGATACCTGCCGGAGCGGTGATCGTCGTTTGGTCGCCCGCCGGATTCGGAATGCACGACAGTACAGCTCCCGATGCATCGTCGATCTGCGATGGCGGTGCCGACGATGCCGATGGCGAGCAGTCGACTTCGTAGATATCCCGTCCCGATGGCACGAGCAGATGATCACCGTCGGCCCATTCGGCCGTAGCGACCGGATAGTACGATTGCAGTTCGTAGGAAAGCCACGACCACGTCGTTCCTCCATCGGCCGTATAGGCCACTGCAGGACCCGAACCATAGATGGCGATGTGCCGGTCGTCGGAAGCATCGAGGCCGTTGGCGGTGAAGTACGTCCAGCTCGACGGGACCCTCCACTCCTCGCTCCATGTCTTTCCCTTGTCGGACGTCTTCCACATCGCCGTCACGTAGCGTCCGGGTTCCGTGTGCGTTCCCACGATACGGATATCGTCATGGGCCAGGATCCGGCATCCATTCGCGAACCACATGCCCTGCGGCAAGGCCGTCGTATCCCACGTCGTTCCGTCATCGGTACTGGTCGCGAACGACGTACCGGCCAGGACGAGCAGACCGGGACTGGACGTCGCGATGCTCATGGAACCGATGGGACCGGCAAGGGAATCGAAGGTCGCACCACCGTCATCGCTTCTCATCCGGAAACCGTAAGCGGCGACGTGGACGACGCCGCGTTCGGACACCGTCATCGACGCTGCGCGCGACGACGACCAACGGTGCACCGCCCATGTCCGGCCATCATCCTGCGACGTCCACAGCCGTGCTGCCGACTTGCCGTACGTACGATTCCCTTCCTTCACCGTCCAGCTGCTGTCGCCGGCACAGATGATCGTTCGCGTACCGGCCTCCACCACATCGAGGATGCGGTTGTCGCCGGTGGACAGCAACGACTGGAAGGTGATTCCGGAATCCTGTGAGCGGACGAGATCGGTATAGCCACGTACGCAGAGGAGACGTTCGCGATTCCGTGCGACGATCCTGCTGAATCCGGCGCTCGGAAGGCCGTTGGTCGACGGCCCACGGCCGAAGCCGCTCATATCGAAGGTCATGTCGTCGACGGTCAGGGACCTGGCCACGCGATAGACACCGTCATCGCCGCAGATCACCGCACGAGGATAGTCGGGGCTGACGACGACAGGGCCGGCGAGAAGATCGAAGGACTTCGACTTCCGCCACGTCGTTCCCCCATCCCTGCTGAGCAGGTGCACGGGATACCAGACGTCCTTCCTCCAGGCCGTAGCCACGACGACGGAGTCGTTCATATGACCGATACCGGTCACCGAAAGGTAATAGAAGGTCGAATCCTGCCGGAAGGTCAGGCCACCATCGTCGCTCGTGGCCATGGCACCGATGCCGCCGACGACGACGCTGCGTCCACGCACGGACATCGAGCAGTAGGTCGTTCCCTGTTTCAGGGTCACGGGTGGTTGCCAGGTCGTTCCTTCATCGTCCGAGCGGTAGACCATTCCCAGTTCGTCCAGCAGGAGTAGGGTATGGCCTCCGGCCGCCCCTATCGCTCTCGGTCTCGTCGACGGCATCGTGGAACGTCCCCATTCCACACCGTCCACGGACCGGTACAGAACACCACCCGTGCCCGCGGCCATGATCTGTCCCGTTTCGGGCATGACGGCGGCACAGAGGAAGTTCGTCTTCTTCTCGAGAACGCTGGTGCTCCACGTCGTCCCGCCATCGGTGCTGCGTACGACCGTACCGTCGTCGCCTACGCCTACGATGATACCGCCCCTGGCAATGACCATACCGTGCAGGTCCGGATCCCAGCGGGAACCGCGTACCTTCACGGATCGTTGGAGGATGACGTCGTAGCGTACGACGGTGCCGTGTTCCCCGGCGAACAGAACGTCGGTAGCCGACGGTATGCAGGCCGTATGAAGATCGGCCGCACGCCATTCATAGGTGAGCAACTGCCATGTGGGCTGTGCGGACGCAGCCACGGCGAACAACAGGAACACGATGATGATCACGACGGCCCCTTGGGCGAATGCCGGAATATCGGCTTCGGAGTATCAACCGAGCGCTATATAATCATTCCACCGGTATCGACACAACGTCGTCGAGCCCATATCTTTGTCCATGGCAAAATCAGGCGTCGCCACCCAGAAACGTTCGATGACGCGCAAGCGTCTGATCATCATCGGCATCCTGACGGGCACGGTGATCCTCTTCGTCCTGTTCTCGCCGTATGGCGTCGTGACCAGGTTCGCCCTCGAAGGAGATATCGAAGCGCTGAAGGGCGACATCCAGGCACTGCGCATGACGTCCGACTCGCTCCGGAGCATCGTCCGCAGACTCGAGACCGACACGACGGAGATCGAACGTCTCGCCCGCGAACGGTTCGGCTACGTACGGCAGGGCGAAGAGGTCTACGTCATCACGCGCGATTCCACCGAGTGATGGGAGCATCCATGCGAAGCCTGATCGCTGCCGCGGTGCTGCTCATCCTCTGTTCATGTTCATCCACGAGGCATACAATGATCGAACCGTTCAACGTCGATGGCGGCCCGCCGCCGGTAGGACCATATTCGCACGGCGTCCTGTGCTCCGGCACCATGATCTTCCTGGCAGGCCAGATCGCACTCCGTGCGGACGGTACGATGGTGGGCGGCTCGGTGGCGGACCAGACGGAACAGGTGATGCACAACATCAGGACCGTGCTCGCAGGCAAGGGCCTGACGCTGAGGAACGTCGTCAAAGCCACGGTCTTCCTGAAGGATCTCAACGACTTCGCGGAAATGAACGCCGTCTACGCCACTCATTTCGGAGATCACAAACCGGCCCGCAGCGCAGTGGAGGTGAGCCGCCTGCCGAAGGACGCCCATGTCGAGATCGAGGTCATCGCATGCATGCCCTGACGGGATCGTGGTGCAGAGCGCTTCTGATCCTCCTCGTCCTCGCAGTGTCCGCACGATACGGCATGGCCCAGGACACCACGCGTCTGGCGGCTTCGCCGCCGCCGTTGACCAAGAATCCGACCACGGCCATCCTGATGTCCGTCGCCCTTCCTGGCCTGGGACAGTACTACAACGAACAGTACTGGAAGATTCCCCTCTTCACCGGTGCCGCAGCGGCCACGGCATGGCTGTTCTTCTCGAACAACAGCAACTACCTCACAGCCTCGGACAACTACGATGCCGCCGTACGCGCCAACCTCGACTTCCTCACGAAGGACCGTCTGAAACGCCAGCGGGAGATCTACCGCGACAACAGGGACCTTGCGGGAGCCTTCTTCCTGCTGACCTACCTCGTCGCCGCGGTGGACTCGTATGTGGGCGCCCATCTCTACGATTTCAACGTGGACGACAAGCTCTCCATGGGCCTGGTGCCGACGCCCGTCGGCGGGGCATTGTGCCTGAGGGTCCACTTTTAACATATCCGTGACGCTGGCTTCCTATTTTTGCGGCCAATGAAGCTGAACCGCCTGCTCCTTGTCTGCGCCGTCGCCGGTGCCACTACCGCCGCTTCCGCACAACAGCGTGAAGCACTCGCCATCCGCCTCCAGGGCGGCCTGCTGGGATCGTTCCACAGCGCGGATTTCTCCCGGTCCGGCGACATCGTCGACTGCGGTCCCCTCGGTAATGGCTCGGCATGGAAGCCCACGGGACAGGCCATCATTGAATTGCCCGTCGGTCCGGCATGGGGCCTCGCCCTCGGTATCGGCTTCGCCGACCGCGGCGCCGTCCTGAGCAACACGAATACCTATCCCCTGCGGGACACGGTGAACAACCGGGACGTGACGATGACGACGTCACACGACGTGAAGGCCAATCTGAACTTCATCGAAATCCAGCCCGACGTCCGCTTCGCCCTGGCGGGAACATGGGAACGCCGGACGCTCGGCCTCGTCATCGGTCCGCGCATCGGCCTCCCCGTCACGTCGAACTTCACCCAGACGGAATCGGTCGTATCACCGTCCGACGCCTATTTCATCGTCAACGGTGCACGTACGCAACAGCGCAATCTTGCAAGTGGGCCGCTGACGACCAGGACGAACGTCATGCTGGCCGCCTCGGCAGGCATCGAGTCCTTCATCTCCGTATCGCCGACCATCAGCATCGTACCGACGGTGTCCTTCGACTATTTCCTGACGAAGGTCGTGAACGACGCGCCGTGGAACATGATGGGCATCCGTGCCGAACTGGGTATCCGCTTCGGCATCAGGCCGAAGGCCGAGGAACCGGCAAAGCCTGCCATGCCCGTACCGCAGGCTCCTCCGCCTGCCGTGACGATCGCACCGGAGAAGGAAGCGATGCTGGCGGCATCGATCACGGGCTTCAGCGGCGAGGTCGTGACGGGTAACAGGCTCACGGCATCACAGCCCATTGTCAATGCCATCTTCTTCGACAGCACGTCGGCCGATATTCCGACCTCGTACAGAAGATCGAACGACGGCAGCATTCCTGCCACCGATCCGGTGGACGTCCACGCATGGGTCCTGCCCCGCATCGCCGCCGTCATGGCCCGCAACCCGCAGGGAAGGATCGTCGTGGAAGGTGCGACATGCGGAGCGGTCTGCGAACCGGAAGGAACCGCCCTTGCCGAGCGCCGGGCACGCACGGTACGGGATGCCCTCGTCGCCCTGGGTGTGGACGGAAGCCGTATCGCGACGAAGGCACTCGTCCTGCCCCGCGTAGCATCCAACCAGGACTACGTCGAAGGCCGCGCCGAGAACCGCCGCGTCGACATCATCGTCCAGAACGCACCATTGCAGGAATACGTCAACGCGGAACAGTTCGCCGAACTGCGGGGCCTCGCCCAGGTATCGATGGGTGGTGTGAACGGACCGTATACCATCAGGATCGATGGCAAGGACACGACGACGTCGGCATCGACGGCCCGTATTCCCGTCGTTCTTCCCGTAGGAGCCTCGCAGGGCTCCGCACGACTCGACATGCACGTAGCCGTCGGCGGACTGAGCCAGGACATCCATACGACGGTCGATATCTCGTCGTACGGACGCCGCTCCATCGCCCTCGCCACGGACGGTTTCGAAGCCATCCTGCGTTTCGACTACAACAGCAGTGAGCTCAGCGAAGATGTGAAGGGTCTGCTCCGCCAGCTCACGGAACGCCTCCCCGAAGGTTCCACCATCACCATTTCGGGAAGTACGGACATCCTCGGATCGGATCAACGCAACCGCGAACTCTCCGAACAGCGGGCCCGTGTGACGGAGCAATTCATCCGCTCCGTGACACGCGCGCGATTCACGATCACGACGTCGACGACGACGGAGAAATTCCCCGATACCACACCGCAGGGACGCTTCCTCAACAGGAGCATCCGTATCACGGCGCGAACGCCGTAGACGGATGTCCTAGTCGATCGTCGCGTCGATGACCCGCTTTCCACCGGCCATCTTCACGATCTCGTCGTCATAGTGGTCGGCGATGATCGACACGCTCGTGATGGCCGCCTCGATTTCGTTGGTGCTGAGATTGGCGCCAGGAATGGCGTAGGAGAAGACGACCGTATCGTCGAACAGCAGACCGAAGCCGCCGAAGTGCAGCTCGACGTTCTTGCGCAGCAACCAGCGCATCAACTCGTCCGTGATCGTGGCATCCGTGACCACCTGGGCCATGAATTCGACCATCGTATCCGTTTCCGTGAAGGGGCGGACGACGATCATCACACTGGACGAGCCGTAGGGAATGGCGTAGGACCCATCGCCGAAGTCGATGGCACTGGGAAATTTGTCGGCAAGTACACGCTTGAGCGTATCCTGTGTGGATACGATGAGGGATTCTGGTGTTGACATGGTTGACATCGTGGTGATCGAAGAAGATATGATAGGAGCGTTACCTCGGCGTCGACACTGGACGGTGGTCTGCCGTCACTGCTTCTCTCCTTCGTCCAGCATGCCCATCTCCTTCTTGAGCGCCAGAAGATCGGCATCGACCTGCGACGACGTGGAGAGCTTCTTGAACTCCTGATCGAGGCTCGTGTTCTCGCCGGCGAGCTGTTCGAAGGCCACGGCTTCGGATTCGATCTTCTCGATCTTGCCTTCGTACTTGTCGAACTTCGAGAAGGCATCGCTGCCCACGCCGCTGAAGGATTGTGCGATCTGCTTCTGGGCCTTGGCCGCCTGCGAACGCGCGATGAGCGTGCTCTGGCGCGACCGGGCTTCGTCCAGCTTGTGCTTGAGGGCATCGAGCTGCTCGCGCATCTTGACGCTGGTGGACTTCGCCTGTTCGTAGATCGGCGCGAGATCGTTGGCGTTCTTGTCGGCCACGGCCTTCTTCTCCAGTGCGGCCTTGGCCAGATCCTCACGACCGGCCTGCAGTGCCTGCATGGCCTTCTGCTGCCAGTCGGCAGCCAGGCCACGTTCCTTCTGCATCTTGCGCTCGAGGCCCTTCTCGTTCGCGATGGCATTGGCCACCGCAAGCGTGGCCTTGTTCACCGACTCTTCCATCTCAAGCACCATCTGCTTGAGCATCTTTTCCGGATCCTCGGCGTTGTCGAGGGCATCGTTGACGTTCGATTTGAAGATGTCCGAGATTCGGCTGAAAATTCCCATGGTATCCTCGCGCGTGATGAACTGGTGGTCATGTTCGGAGCGTGTTAACGAACAACACCGTCCGGTTGTTGCATTGCCCAAATATATGCCGCCGCCGGTATGTGCCAGACATTCGTCCCGTATCTTCGCAGACTATGACTCCAAGCGATTCCATCGAACTGGTCGTCGAGCTGTTCTCCACGCTTCCGACCATCGGACGGAAGACGGCCCGGCGGCTAGCCTTCCACATACTACGCCAACCTCCCGAATTCGTCGCTTCCTTCGCCCGCGCCGTCGTCCACATGCGCGATTCCGTTCGCGAATGCAGTTCCTGCTGCACGTTCACCGACCGCGAGATCTGTTCGATCTGCACCTCCGAGAAGCGCGACAGATCCGTCATCTGCGTCGTCGAACAACCGTCGGACGTCATGGCCGTGGAGCGGACGGGAGACTTTCGGGGCCTGTATCACGTCCTGCATGGTGCGTTGAATCCCCTGGACGGCGTCGGCCCGGCCGATATCCGCCTGAAGGAATTGATGGGGCGCCTGAACGGAACGGTCCATGAACTCATCCTCGCATTGAATCCGAACGTCGAGGGCGAGGTCACCACGCAGTACATCGCCAAGATGGCATCGCCGCTGGAAGTACGCGTGACGCGCATCGCACGGGGCGTGCCCGTAGGTGCCGATCTCGAATTCGCCGACGACGCGACGCTGGCACGAGCACTGGAAGGCAGGACACCCGTATGATGCAGACGACGAAGCCGACATGGTATGCGAACTGGTTCGAGTCCCCCTGGTACATGCGACTCTATACCCATCGCACCGAAGCCGAAGCACAGCAGGCCGTTGCCCTCGTTGCGGATCTGGCACACATTCCGCGCGGCGCCCGCGTCCTCGACCTGGCATGCGGCTATGGACGCCATTCCTATGCCCTCGCGGAGCATGGCTACGTCGTCACCGGACTCGACTATTCGCATCATCTGATCGAAAAGGCCAGGGAACTCCATTCCCATCCCAATGTGTCCTACGTGACCGGCGACATGCGTGGTCCGTTTCCCGGAGCGCCGTATCGGGCCATCGTGAACTTCTTCACGAGCTTCGGCTACTTCGATACGCATGAAGAACACATGAGTGTACTGCGGGCCGTCCACGATCATCTCGTGCCGGGCGGAACCTTCGTCCTCGACTTCCTCAACAGCGCACGCGTCCGTGCGACGCTGGTACCGGAATCCGTGTCGATGATCGACGGCGCCACCATCGTCCAGCAACGCAGGATCGAAGAGCCCTTCGTGAAGAAATCGATCCTCATCACGAATCCGTGCAACGGCGACTACGAGTTCGAAGAACGCGTATGGCTCTATACGCACGACGAGCTCCTCGCCATGTGCACGCAGGCAGGGCTGAACGTGGAAACGACGGCAGGCAACTATGCAGGTCACCCCTTCGACGAACGGGAGTCGGAACGATGCATCATCGTCGCACGCAGATCCTGACCTTCATGGCCGTGGCGCTGATGGCTGTGTCGTGTCATACGCGCGCACCCGAAGATCCCACGGGGTCCAGGTCGTCCTTCACGCCGCCGACGAGTCCGGACATCGTGCTCGACAACTTCCGCAATGCCGTCATCGAGAAGAACACCGAAAACTTCATGCTCTGCCTGGCCGATCCCATGAGCCGCAGCCGCTATCCCTATTCGTTCGAGCCATCGGCCGAAGTACGGGCACGCTTCGCCACGCTGTTCGCGCGCTGGTCCCTGCAGAGCGAGCGCCAGGCCTTCCTGTCGATGCTCGCACGGCTGACGCAGGACGACAGACCGTCGCTCGACTTCACCAATGCATCCGTCGCCTTCTCGTCTCCCGACTCCACGGTCTACGTCGCAGACTACACGCTGCGCGTGAATCACGGTCTTTCGTCTCTGCCCACTACCCTGAACGGAACGATGGTGCTGACGATCACACCCGAGACCACGGGACAGTGGAGCATTTCGTCGTGGCGCGATGCCAAACGCACGTCGGATACCGTGGAATCGACGTGGAGCCTCATCAAGGCACAACTCTCCAACTGATCGGGAACAATGATGGACACAGCGACGATCCTCCGCAACGCACGCACCATCTGCGTCTATGGCCTGTCGAGAGTCAAGGGCAAGCCCGCCCACGACATTCCGCTCTACCTCCGGGACAAGGGCTACGTCGTCTACGGTATCACGCCGTTCTCGGGCGATATCGAAGGAATTCCGTGCTACGCGACGCTGGATGACGTGCCGGGTCCCATCGACATCCTCGACGTCTTCCGTCCGAGCGACGTCACCGACGCCATCGTCGACGAAGCGTTGCGGCGTCATGCCGACCGTGCGGACATTGGCTGCGTCTGGCTGCAACTCGGCATCACGAGCGAGCATGGGCGGGAGAAGTGCGAGACCGCAGGTGTAACGTACGTCGAGAACACATGTATCTACGTTGCGCACCGGGCTATGGTATCGAACGACCGATACTAGGCCGTTTCTTAAGCTACTCGTCTTTATCGCCCCACTTGTCAAGCATTATCCAAATATGATCCAGTAGGCTATCACGCTCAGCACAGGCTCCTTGCAGTTCTCCCATCAATTCAGCCACTGCCTCCAATGCCGCGGCAGAAGTCCTACATTCTACCTCCCATGTCCCTGTCTTTGTATTGGCAAAATTGTGTTTATTAAATATGGGTGCAAGAATCGTGTTCCTAACCAGGGACTTCTCGTCCTTATCTAATGAAACTCTGACGATAACGTAGATCATATTCCCTCTAGAAGAATCAATGTAGAAACTAACACTATCCACCACGGTCAACTATCCCCCCCCCCTTCGGGTATTCTGTACCAATAGTGTAGGAAGGCGTAGCCATCCCTACTGAAATCAAACACCCAATGTCACTCTTGCATACAGATGACGAACAGGAATACCTGTGATCCCTCGTGCAGGCCCGGTTCCTCTACTCGGAACAACGGAACGATAAAGCCGCGCCCCCGGAGGTAGTCGACGGAAGCTGCTAGCCACTTGCCCGTCCTAGCCGTCTGACTCGTATATTCGTCATGGCTCTTCGGAGTCATGAACCATCATCATCACGCATTCGATCTGCATCATGGAACACGTTCATTCCAGCGGTCCTGTTCAGGAAGACGTTCAGGAAAACATGGCCACCCGCCTTCTCGGCATCACGTTGGGCCTTCTCTCCGCAGCGGCCCTCGTAGGCCTGCACCAGGCATGGCACTGGCACTGGGCGGCCTTCGCCTGCATCGCCGCCGCACTCGGCGTTACGATGGGTGCCGGAGCGAGCAGCGCCTACGGCGGAGCACGCGCCAGCTTCTTCGCATGGGCAGGCGTCACGCTCTTCCTCTGCGGCCTGCTGATGTTCTTCGGCGTGGCGGCGATGATCTTCGGAAAGTGACGTAACGATGCGTGCCGCCACCACAGCACTCGCGATCACGGCGATCGTGTGCTGCGTGGCGGCATGTACCAATCCCTTCGCTCCCGCGAAGGCGAACCTCGCCGCGGACAAGCCCGTGCTCGGCGACCAGCGTACGATCGACGGTGTCTTCCAGAACTTCCGCATCGCCTACGTCTTCAAGGATACCCTGACGTACGGACGCCTGCTCGATCGCACCTTCTCCTTCATCTACCGCAACTACGACGCCGGCGTCGACGTGACGTGGGGGCGCGACGAGGACATGATCGCGACGGCCGGCCTGTTCAATGCCGCACAGCAACTGGACCTCGTCTGGAACGAAGTCATCGTGGCCGACGGCGATAGCCTCGCGCAGAACATCTCGCGCGGATTCAACCTTACCATCACGTTCTCGCCGACGGACATCATACGGGCCCAGGGACGCGTCAATCTCCGGCTCGAGCGTCCCGTCGCCACGGACGTATGGAAGATCGTGCGATGGCGTGACGAGTCCAACTTCTTCTGAGTACCGCTTCGCATGACGAAACGCCCGGCCCTCCTTCTGCTCGCCGCCGCCATCGCATGGTTCGCCTTCTCGGCGTGGAACATGCGCTTCGTGCAGGACGACAGCTACATCACGCTCTCCTATGCCCGCAACCTCGTCGACGGCCACGGCCTGGTCTTCAATCCCGGCGAAGCCGTCGAAGGGATCACGTCGCTGCTATGGACACTGATCGCTGCCGCAGCTCATCTTCTGTCGCGTGATCCGATGCCGATCCTGCAGGTTCTCGGCCTGCTCTGCGGGGCCGGTACCATGGTCTTCGTCTATCGCATCACGGACGCCGTCACACCCGACGATACATCCGTGTGGAAGGCCCTGCCGGCCGCCGTGCTCGGCTGTACCTCCGCCTTCCAGTACTGGTCCGTAAGTGCGATGGAAACGTCGCTGTTCCTGCTCGTCATCGGCGTGGCCATCGATGCCTATATCCGACAACCACATTCGTGGCGATGGGCCGTATGGGTAGGCATCGCCCTGCTGACGCGGCCCGAAGCGATGCTCGTGGCAGCGGTACTCGCGGCGGATACGTTGTGGCGTGACGGTCCCGGACGCACCACGTTCAGGAACATCGCCATCATGGCCGGTACGCTGTTAGCACTGACCTCGTGGCGATACGCGACGTACGGCGCTCTCCTCCCCAATACCTTCGCCGCCAAGACGACTTCGCCCGCAGAACAGATCGGAGCCGGACTCGACTACCTCGTGCTCTTCCTGAACGGCGCCGGCGGATACGTCCTGCTTGCCGGTGCCATCTCATCCCTCGTCCTCCTGCGAGGCCGGGCCATCGTCATGCTCGCCGTGCTCGTCCTGCTATGGGCGGTAGCCGTCACCGTTCTCGGTGGCGACGTCCTGCGGCATCAGCGATTCCTCCTTCCGGTGGCCATGCTGTCGAGTCCGCTGCTCTACGCCGTCCTGCGATACCTCGTGGAACGCTTCCGCGTGAAGCAGGGCAGCTACGTGACGGCCGGCGTCCTCGTCATCCTCTGCGTCTGGGTCGCACGTGCCGAAACGTCCAGGATCGAAGCCACCATGACGATGGAGGGCAAGCTCGTGCACAAGATGACGATGACCGGCAAGTGGCTGAAGAACTTCGCCCAGGCCAACGGCAGGCCTGTGAGCATCGCGGCCACGACCATCGGCGCACTCAAGTGGTATTCCAACCAGACCGTCATCGACATGCTCGGTCTGACCGACCGGACCATCGCCACCCAGCCGGAGACGATCCCCGAAATCAGCGACGACAAGACGGTCCACTGGAAGGAGCGCAAGTACAACGCATCCTACGTCCTTTCGCGCAAGCCGGACTTCATTCTCTTCTCCACCGGACTCAAGCCCAGCGCCTTCGCAGAGCGTGCCCTGTTCGCCAGGGAATCGTACGTCGACTACTACTATTACTACTATTCCGTACCCGAATCGGAGAATCTCCAGGTCATGCTCCGCCGGAAGCCGGTACAGGTACTCCGGAAATCCCCGCAGCACAAGCTCGGCCTCACTCATGATCAGATCGTGGCTCTCGGGACCTATCCCAAGGCGCTGATGGTCCTCGACAGTCCGACCGAACCCCATGCCGCCGAGCGGCTGTTCCGCGACATGACCGTGCAGGGTCCGCCCAACTTCTCCACCCCGTGGCAGTACCTGGGCTACATCACCCAGAGCCGGGGCGCGCTGGATACGGCCGCCACGCTCTACCTCCAGGCGCTGAGGACCGACCCCTGCGACATGCGCTCGCGGCTGGCCCTCACCCAGATCTATCTCGCCGTGCAGGATACGGCAAGCTCCCGGGATCACGCCGAATGGCTTCGCCGGTGCAATCCCGTGCTCCTGAACCTCGTCCAGGGGTATTCCGTCCCGGAAGGCGTCTACTGACCCCCGAATCCGGCCTCCGGATATTGACTAACCGTAATGCAGGCCAAGGTTTAGCGTAACCCCGAAAGCGGTATATTTGTGGTTCTCATAAACCCATTGGAATATTACGGTCATGTCACTCCAGCCCCGTACCGGGATGCGCAACGTTGCGATCATCGCACACGTCGATCACGGTAAGACCACCCTTGTCGATCACATGCTGCGTCAGAGCGGTACCTTCCGCGAGAATCAGCAGGTCATTGAACGCGTGATGGATTCCAACGATCTCGAGCGCGAAAAAGGGATCACCATCATGGCGAAGAACGCCGCGGTGCGGTGGAACGACTTCAAGTTCAACATCCTCGATACGCCGGGCCACAGTGACTTCGGTGGTGAAGTGGAACGCGTCCTCTCGATGGTCGACGGCGTTCTCCTTCTCGTCGACGCTGCCGAAGGGCCGCTGCCGCAGACGCGCTTCGTGCTCCGCAAGGCACTGGAGATGGGACTCTTCCCCATCGTCGTGATCAACAAGATCGACCGCAGCGATGCCCGCCCCGCGGAAGTGCTCGACGAGATCATGGAGCTCTTCATCGCCCTCGGCGCATCGTACGAGCAACTCGACTTCCCCGTCATCTACGCCATCGCCAAGCAGGGTATCGCCAAGCGTTCGCTCGAAGAAGAAGGCGAAAGCCTTACGCCCCTGTTCGAAGCCATCGTCAAGCACATTCCCTGCCCGAAGGTCGACGTCGACGTTCCCTTCGGCATGGTCATCAGCGCGCTGGACTGGAGCGACTTCGTAGGCCGTATCGCCGTGGGCCGCATCGCGGAAGGCCAGGTGAAGGTCGGTGACAACGTAGCCCTCATCAAACCCGACGGTACACGCGAAACGACCCGCATCACCAAGATGTACGTCTACGAAGGCATCGCCCGCGCGGAGACGACGGAAGCCGAAGCGGGTGAGATCATCGCCCTCTCCGGATTCGAGAACGTCTTCATCGGCGAGACCATCGCCCACAGCTCGCGCACCGAGCCCCTCTCCTACGTGAACATCGAAGAACCGACGATCGCCATGTACTTCATGGTGAACACATCGCCGCTGGCAGGACGCGAAGGCAAGTTCGTGACGACGCCGAAGCTGCGGGACCGCCTCTTCAAGGAATTGCGCAACAACGTATCGCTTCGCGTATCGGATACGGATTCACCGGACGTCTTCCGCGTCGCAGGACGTGGCGAACTCCAGCTCGCCATCCTCATCGAGACGATGCGCCGCGAAGGTTTCGAATTCGCCGTCTCCCGTCCTGAAGTTCTCTTCCAGCGCGATCCGGACGGCAAGCTGCTCGAGCCGATCGAACACGTCATCGTCGACGTCCGCGAAGCGCACGTCGGCACGGTCATCGAAATCCTCGGCCGACGCAAGGGTGAAATGACGGCCATGACGCCCGGTCTCGACAACGTGCGTACGGAATTCCTCGTCCCCGCCCGTGGCCTCATCGGATTCCGCACGGAGTTCCTGACGTCGACGCGCGGTGAAGGCATCCTGCACCATACGTTCGATTCGTGGCAACCGTACAAAGGGCCGATCAGCGGACGTTCGCGTGGCGCCCTGGTATCGATGGAAACGGGCATGGCCACCATCTATGCTCTCGAAATGGTCCAGGAGCGCGGCACGCTCTTCATCGAGCCCGGCATCCAGATATACGAAGGCATGATCGTGGGCGAGAATGCCCGCGAGGACGATCTGTCCGTGAATGCCTGCCGTACGAAGCACCTCACCAACATGCGATCGAGCGGGTCGGACGGTCTGGCCAAGCTCGAAGCTCCGCGTAACATGTCGCTCGAGCAGTGCATCGAATTCCTCGAGGACGACGAGCTGCTGGAAGTGACGCCCGTGAACGTGCGTCTTCGCAAGAAGATCCTCGACACGACGATGCGCCAGCGTGCGAAGAAGCGCGAGAACGTATGATGCGATCCGGTGGCAGGGCAGGATCGCCTCCCGCCCTGCCGCTGTCACTAATCCCGGTGTTGCTACGTCCCAGACGTATCCGTCCATCATTCGGTAGATACCGCCAATGCTCTTCATCCTTCTCGTCATCGTCGGCCTGACCTCGTCGGCGAGCGCACAGCAGACGTATCTTGAGTACCGGTTGAAGCCCTCCTCTTCCTATTCCTACGACATGACATCGAACGTTTCACAGACGATGTCCGTGATGTCGCAGGAAATAGAGAACGACATGCAGAGCACGCTCGGTTGCAGACTCCTCGTACGCGAGGCCGTACTGAAGCAGTACGAACTCGAACTCCACTACGATACGTTACGGATGGGGCTGCGGGCTACGGGACTGGGCGAGGCGATGCGCCTCGATACGTCGATCGTGATGCCCGGCACCTCCCAGTACATCCAGCGGTTCATGATGACGTCGCTCGGCAACGTCCTTTCCCTTTCGAGCGACAGCACGTCGCGAATCTCGACGATGATCGACGGTGCGATGAACAACATGACGATGATGAAGAACTTCATCACGCAGTTTCCCGGCCGTGGATTGAACGTCAAGGATACGTGGACGGTCTCCACCGTGGATACGGTACACAACGCGCAGTTGAGTGGCGACATCGTCACGCGATCGACCGTCGTCTATACCCTGACCGGCATGAAGGACACGCTCGGAACGTCCATGGCCATCGTCGACATGCATACGTCGGCCTACGAACTCAGCGGTTCGATCAGGAATCTCGGCATGGACATGGTGATCGAAGGCGAAGGCACGGCACGGGGAACGATCCGGATCGACGTCCGCAACGGCCTGCCCATCGCCATCAACCAACACTCCACCGTCAACTCGCGTATGGCGATGACCGGACAGCAGTCCATGCTGATTCCGATGACCATCGCGACAACGTCAACGATACGCCGTCGCCAATGATGAATGCCCTCCGTGCCACCCTGCTGGTCCTCGTCGTCACCATCGGCGCGACCCTCACCTCCACTGCACAGATCTATCCCCAGCGTGGTTTCAGGACCGAACCTCTCGGCAAGGACACGCTGTGCTTCCGATACAAGTTCGTCGCAGGCGATACGCTCGTCTACTATTCGGAGGCGCACGACAGCATCATGATGAAAGGCGCTCCGATCCTGCTGAAGAACAGGCGCCAGAGCGTCACGATCACCTGCGACTCCGTAACAGGAGACGAACACTACAATCTCACCATCGTCCTCACGAGCTCGGAGGAACGTCAGCGCGAAGGCGGCAACGATGCCGTATCGCGCCGTACGACGTCGCCGTGGATCGGACGCAAGGCCCATATCGTCATCGACTCCCTCGGCAACCGTATCGGCACGTCCGTCGACGACGAGACGCGTGCGGCCTTCACGCCGGGCGGCGCATTCCAGCCCCTCATCCTGCCGGTCCTGCACGAATCGTGCGGACGCCAGAACCAGTCGTGGATCGCACAGGATACCACCCTGCTCGTCGAGAACGGCGTTCCGGAACCCGTCTACGGCTTCATGACCCTGTGGCGCGTCATCGACGCACTGGATACGCTCGGCAGGCACTTCCGTCAGATACAGTATTCGCAGTCCGGTATCGGCAGCGCGACGCTCTCCTCGGGCGACGTGAACGTACGTCTCGAAGGCGTCGTCGCCGCCTACGGCAAGCTCACGCTCGACAACGCACTGCTCGTTCCCTATCACCTCTTCGCTACGTCGGAGAACAAGCTCAAGATCATGACGGCCGGCTCATCCGAACAGGAAGGGCGCCATCTGACGGCCGTGAATTATCATCTGGTCGAGCTTCGATCTCCCCATGCAGAACGCCGATTCACCAATGATCGACGATAAAGTGTAACCTGAAGACATCAGGCCCGTATGGAGCACTCCATGAAACGACCGTTACTCTCCTTCGTGTTCCTC
The DNA here is from genome assembly GCA_001899175.1 of Candidatus Kapaibacterium thiocyanatum. Taxonomy (NCBI): domain Bacteria; kingdom Pseudomonadati; phylum Bacteroidota; class Eximiradiia; order Eximiradiales; family Kapaibacteriaceae (SeqCode); genus Kapaibacterium (SeqCode); species Kapaibacterium thiocyanatum (SeqCode). The sequence continues at coordinate 79,035 of MKVH01000009.1, forward strand.
CTGGCCACCGCTGCCGCATCCGTCTCCGCACAGGTGCGGGGTACATCGCCGGTATACAGCCTCGAGGACTGTCTGCGTATCGCAGCGCAGAACAACGTCGACATCAGGGTCGCGGATGCGTCGACCCATGCAGCGGCTGCAGGACTCACGGCAGCCTTCGGCAACTACCTTCCCGGAGCGAGCATCAGCGCAAACTATTCGCGTCAGCTCACGAACCTCCAGAAGCAGTTTTCCTTCGTGAACGGCGTTCCCATCCAGGGCGAACCTCTTCCCAACAACTACGGTCTGAGTGCCGGCCTCACATGGACGGTCTTCGACGGTATGCGTCGCGAGGCGAACTACGACCAGGCGAGGAACACGCTCGACGCGGCGGACAAGCGGGGCCAGTCCCAACGGCTGCAGATCGGCGTCGACGTCCGCAGACAGTACGTCGAAGTGCTGCGGTCCATGCAGGTGGTGAAGACGCGCCGCGAGAACGTCGATCTCTCCCGGAATACGCTCGATCGTATCAAGGCACAATACGACGCAGGCCGTACCGCCATTACCAGCGTCTACTCGCAGGAAACGGAACTGGCCAACCAGGAGTTCGAACTCGTCCGTTCCGAGAACGATCTCAACGTAGCCAAGGCCAGGCTGCTCTTCACGATGGGCCTCAATCCCGATGAGCCGGCCGAATTCCTCGAAACGAGCTTCCCTTCCTCGGCGGAACAGAGTGACGTCGAGCAATTCCGTCAACGTCTGGGCAGCCTCGACGCCTGCGTCGCCAGGGCTCTCGGCCACCGACCCGACATCGCCGCGGCACGACATCAGGCTTCCGCCGCCGAATCCGGCATCGCCATCGCGCGCGGCACCTACTTCCCTACACTCAACGCATCGGGTGGATATGCCTGGCGCAATACCGAAATCGCGAATTTCGACCGTCAGGGCCAGGTCTCTCTCGGCCTTCAACTCAGCGTTCCTATCTTCGACCAGTTCCAGACGAATGCCAACATCCAGAATGCGTCGCTGACGCTGACGCAGCGTCAGGCCGACGTACAGCGTCTCGAACTCCAGGTACGTCAGTCCATCCAGGGAGCCTTCCTCACGCTCGAAGCCGCCGAACGCATGCTCGAGATCACGTCCCGCGCACTCAAGGCTGCGGAGATCAACCAGCAGGCCGCACTGGAGCGCTTCAACGTGGGCAGTGCCAATCAGCTCGACGTCCTGACCGCAACCAATCAACTGGTCGTGTCACGTATCAACCGTATCTCTGCCGTCTACTCCTATTACGATGCCCGGTACCAGGCCGAATTCGCCTCCGGACTCATGACGGCTCAATAAGAAGTATCTCACTCCCGATATTCAACGGACCATCGCCATGGCCAAAAAATCCTCCCGTAAAGGTCTTCTCATCACCATCCTCGTGCTGTTCCTCGTTCTGGTTTCAGCCGGAGTGTGGTTCTCGACGATGCGCAAGGACGGCCCCATCCTCGTCAGCACCGAAGCGGTGCAACAGCGTACGATCACGCAGACGGTCAGCGCCATCGGCAGGCTGCAACCCGAAATCATGGTCAAGGTCTCGTCCGAAGCCAGCGGTGAAATCTTCTTCCTCGGTGTACGCGATGGCGATACCGTGACGAAGGGACAACTGCTCGCCCGTATCCAGCCCGACATCATGGAAACGCAGCTCCAGCAGGTACGTGCCGGTGCCGAAAGCGCACGCCTGGCCATCACCATAGCCAAGGCCGAACTCGACCGTGCCGAAGCCGACCTGAAGCGCGTCACGGAACTCCAGAAGAAGAACTTCGTCGCTCGCGAAGAATTCGACCGTGCCCGTGCCGCATTCGAGAGCGCAGCAGGGCGCTATGCATCGGCGAAAGCCGATCACGAACGCTCCATCGGCGCACTGCGGCAGACGCAGGCCACGGCGAGCCGTACGACGATCTTCTCGCCCATTAACGGTGTCGTGACCTACCTCGCCGTCGAGCGTGGTGAAAAGGTCGTGGGAACGGCCCAGATGCAGGGTACGGAAATGATGCGCATCTCCGACCTGAACACCATGAATGCATGGGTGGACGTCGACGAAAACGACGTGGCCCTCATCAGTATCGGCGATACGGTACGTGTGAAGATCGACGCCCTGCGCGACAAGATCTATCGCGGCGTCGTCTACGAGATCGGTCACTCGGCCAAGGTCTCGGCACAAGGCACACAGGAAGAGGTGGTCAACTTCCAGGTCCGTATCCGCATGATCGACAAGGACGGACGCATGCGCCCGGGTATGTCCTGCAACGTCGACATCGAAACGGAAACCAAGCATGACGTCACGGCGGTTCCCCTGCAGGCCGTCACCATCCAGCAGACGGATGGTGCACCTGCGGAAGCGCCTGAAGCCAACGACCGCGTGGAAGACCGCAATGCCGCCGTCAAGAGAAAGGACGAAGAGAGCAAGGAGAAGCGCCCACCGTCCCAGGTGTGGATCGTCAAGGACAGCCGCGTCACGCCGCGTCTCGTGGAAACGGGTATCAGCGACCAGGGCTTCATCGAGATCAAGAGTGGCCTGAAGGCGGGCGAGACCATCGTCGTGTCGCCGTACCAGGCCGTGAGCAAACTGCTCAAGCCGGGCTCCGTCATCCGTAGCGAGGATCCCGCAGCACGTCGTCAGCGCTTCCAACGCATGCGTCAGGGACAATGATGCGAGAGATCATCCGCATAGAACACATCGCCAAGGTCTACGAAATGGGCGATGAGCAGGTATTCGCGCTGCGCGACGTCTCGGTGACCATCGGCGAGAACGAATACGTGGCCATCATGGGACCGTCCGGTTCGGGCAAGTCGACGCTGATGAACATGCTCGGCTGCCTCGACACACCGTCGTCGGGAACCTACCTGTTCAACGGCGACAACGTCAACGACATGGACGATGACGACCTGGCTTCGATACGGAACAAGGAAATCGGCTTCGTCTTCCAGACCTTCAACCTCCTTCCCCGCGCTACAGCCCTGCAGAACGTCGAGCTCCCTCTCGTCTATGCCGGTGCCAGCGCCCAGGAGCGCAAGCGCCGCGCCGTGGAATCTCTCACACGCGTCGGCCTCGAGCAGCGCATGCTGCACAAGCCCAACGAACTGTCCGGCGGCCAGCGCCAACGCGTCGCCATTGCACGCGCACTCGTCACGAATCCGTCCATCATCCTCGCCGACGAGCCGACGGGCAATCTCGATTCGAAGACAGGACAGGAAATCATGGCCCTCTTCGGCCAGCTCTGGCAACAGGGCAATACCGTCATCCTCGTCACGCACGAAGAAGACATCGCGCGCCATGCGCACCGCATCATCCGTCTGCGCGACGGTCTTGTCGAAAGCGACGGGTAGTCACATGGTGCGTCCATCCGAATTCGCCGAATCCTTCCGCATCGCCCTGGAATCGCTCCGGGTCAACGTCATGCGCTCCATCCTCACCACGGCAGGTGTCGTCGTCGGCGTCGTCCTCGTCGTTCTCATGGGCTGGACGATCGGCGGACTCGATTCGATCTGGGAGCAGACCATCAGCGTCATCGGCAAGGACATGCTCTACGTCGACAAATGGAACTGGTCCGGCGGCGGGTCGTGGCGCAAGATGGAGTCGCGCAAGGACATCACCTACCATCAGGCAATCGCCCTGTGCGAGCGCCTCGAATCTCCCGAAGTGGCCATGCCCATCGCGCGGCGCTGGGGTGGCAGCGTGGCCTACGGCAACAACATCATCCGTGCATCGGTGGTTGGCACGACGAGCAAGTATGGACAGACGCCGTCGGGCAGTATCGCCGAAGGCCGCTTCTTCACTCCCATCGAAGAGCAGCAGGCCGCCAACGTCGTCGTCATCGGCCATGGTATCGCCAAGGCCGTCTTCCCCAAGGGAGATGCCCTCGGAAAGATGCTCAAGATCGCCGGTATGCCCTATCGCATCATCGGTGTCGTGGAGAAACGTGGATTCCTCTTCATGGACTTCGTCGACAACGAAGTCTTCATCCCCATGTCCTCCTTCCGCGGCGTCTACGGCTTCGTCGACCGGAGTCTCACCGTAGCCATCAAGGCAGGCAACGACAAGATCATGGATCTGGTACGGGACGAAGCGATGGGCGTGATGCGCTCCATCCGTAACGTTCCTCCCGGTAAGGAGGCCGACTTCTCCATCAACGAGATGAAGGCCTTCGACGCCCAGGTACAGAACATCCGCTTCTACATCTGGGCTATCGGCATGGGCCTCACCATCCTGGCCTTCGTCGTGGGATCCATCGGCATCATGAACATCATGTTCGTTTCGGTGACGGAACGCACGAAGGAGATCGGTATACGCAAGGCCATCGGTGCACGGCGTTCCTCGATCCTCGCCCAGTTCCTCATCGAGTCGGCACTGCTGTGTCTCACCGGAGCCATCATCGCCTTCCCCATCGCACAGATCTTCGTGACGATCGCACGCTGGCTCGCCATCGACGTCTTCCAGTTCGAAGCGGCCACCGTCATCTCCCCTATCATCCAGCTCGATCTTCTGGCCATCGCCGTCCTCGTCTCCATCGTCGTGGGACTGCTGGCCGGACTCCTGCCCGCGCTCAAGGCCTCGAAACTCAATCCCGTCGAAGCCCTCCGCTTCGAATAGTTCAACGCTCATCGTCCAGCACCGTGCATCTCACCGAATCCATAGCCGTCGCCTTCGATGCCGTACGAAGCCAGAAACTGCGCTCCGGCCTCACGCTGCTCAGTGTCGCCATCGGCGTCTTCGGCATCATCTTCAGCACCAGCGTGACGTCGATGCTGCAGGAAGGAGTCACGGGACAACTGGCCGACCTGGGCGAGAACTCCTTCCTCATCCAGCGCACACCGTCGATACAGTTCGGCAACTCGTGGCGGAAGTACCTCCGGCGCAAGAACATCACCTATCAGCAGGCGAAGGACTTCAAGGAGCGCATGACGCTCACCAACATGGTCGCCATCAGCAACACGGCACCGGGCTATACCATCAAGTCCGGGCTCCAGTCCACGGACCCCGACGTATCGCTGATAGGCGTCGACGACATGTACTTCGTCGTGAATCCCGTCGACATCTCCGACGGCCGCGTCTTCGGCGTGCAGGACGTGGACCTGAGCCAGAACTCGGCCATCATCGGCAACGATATCGTGGTGAAGCTCTTCCCCGACGGCCGCGCCGTGGGCCGTACCATCACGATCAAGAACCAGTCCTTCACCGTCGTCGGCGTGCTCAAGACGAAGGGCGGCATGCTGGGACAAAGCCAGGACAACCGCGTCCTCATCCCCATCAGCGTCTTCGTGAAATACTATACCTGGGAATGGGACGCCAGCGTGGACATCAGCGTGAAGGCCTACGACAAGGAAGCGCTGCCGGCCACGGTGGACGAGGCCATCGGCGTCATGCGCGTCCTGCGCGGCGTAAAGCCGCATGAAGAGAACAACTTCGAGCTCGACACGAACGAGGCCATGAGTGCGCAGTTCGCAGGCTTCAGCACGGCCATTCTCGCCGTGGCGTGGATCTCGGGCCTGGGAGCGCTGTTCGCCGCCGGCATCGGCATCATGAACATGATGCTCGTGAGCGTCAAGGAGCGCACGCGCGAAATCGGCGTACGCAAGGCTCTCGGCGCACGACGCAAGTGGATCGTACGCCAGTTCCTCGTCGAAGCCGTCGTGCTGTGCCAGTTCGGTGGTCTCGCTGGCGTCGTCGGTGGTATCGGCTGCGCATGGTTGCTGACGCTGCTCTTCAGCCTGTCGGGCATGGAAGGCATGCCCTTCAGCATGCCGTGGGGCGCCACCATCTTTTCCGTGGTGGCCTGTACCGTCATCGGCATCACCTTCGGTCTCTATCCGGCCGCCCGTGCGGCCTCCCTGGACCCGATCGAAGCCCTGCGATACGAGTGATCGTTACCCCGCCGCGAACGGTGCCCACCACCGTTTGCGGCGCTCGGCTACGGTGCCCGTCCTGATAATGAAGGCGCCCCGATCGGTCCCGTCACATTCCTGATCATTCCCTGATGGCGATACCGTTGGGCTTCATGCCCACGTCGATCGTCGAGATTACCATACGACTCGTGACGTCGACGACGCTGACGGTATTGGCTCCCTGATTCGTCACCAGTGCCTTGCCTCCCCCTGCCGTGAATCCGATCGCATGGGCATCCGCTCCGGTCGCGATCGCGGCGACCTGCGCCCAGCCGCTGCCTTCCTTGCCGTAGATCACCACACGGCCTGCCGTCGCGTCCGACACCCAGAGTTCTCCGTGGTGCGCATTCCATGCCACGTAGCCGGGCTTGTACCCGAGATCGATCTGCGACGTGATGGCGAGCGAGGCCACGTCGATCTCCATCACCGTCTGCGACATCTCGTTGTCGACGTACATCGATCCGTTCGCGGCAGGCCATGCACCGACGGGATTCATGCCCACCTCGACGGTATCGATGGCACGCAGGGTAGCCGGGTCGATGACGGTCACACTCGCATCTCCCGTATTGGTGGCGAAGACGCGCGATCCGTCGTGGGAGAACGTCACTTCGGACAGTCCCTTGCCGACCGCGATCGTGCCGAGCTTCGTCCAGTCTGCCGTACCGTAGACGTGGACCTTCGATACCGGGTCGCCCGATTCACCGAACCAGAGCTGCGTACCGGACTTCGAGAAGGCGGCGTTGTGCGGCATGCCGTCGACGGCGATCTCGCGTTCGATCACTCCCGTGCCGCTGTCGATGATCTGGATGCGGTAGTTCCCCCCGCCGTGACCGGCATGTCCCCCATGTCCGCCCGTGAGATCGGTATTCGTGATGGCCACGGCCAGACGCGTTCCGTCGGGACTCAGATAGACGTGATGGGGAAAGGTCGCGCCATTGAGCTGGATCGTCTCATCGGTCTTCATCGTCCGGAGATCGATGACCTGGACGTTGTTGGATGCTCCGTTGACGATATAGGCGGCAGGCGTTTCGATGGACGTGGTGGCAGGAGCCGTGTTATCCGACGAGCAGCCAGCCAGGACGGCAATGGTCGTCAATGCGGGCACACAGGATCTGATGGTCATGGCAATCATCCGGGAAATATGTAGGAAGGCCGTCGTCATGCAAGGCATGACGACGTGCCCCCGGAAAGGACGCAATGTAGGGACATTATCGCCACTCGACCCGGAAGTACGGCACCGGCGGCATGTCATTCCCCCGATATTCACGAGATTCGCAGTCATGTACGGCAACCTCATCACTCCGGAGATCGAAGAGCTCATCGCCGTGCGGGACTTCGAGACCATTCGCGAAGTCTTTGCAGACTGGGACGCCATCGATCTTGCAGACCTCATCAGCGAACTGCGCGAGGAAAGTCGCGTCGTCGTCTTCCGTCTGCTTCCCAAGGATGTAGCTTCCGATACCTTCTCCTACTGCGACTTCGATACGCAGCAGGATCTGCTGCACGACATGGCCAAGGAGGAAGTGGCCTCCGTCCTCAACGAGATGTCGCCCGACGACCGTACGCAACTGTTCGAGGACCTACCCGGCAACGTCGTATCGGAGTTGATCAACACCCTCAGCGCCGAAGAACGCAGCATCGCCCTGGCACTCCTCAACTATCCCGAAGACTCCGTCGGCCGTCTGATGACGCCAGACTACGTCATCGTCAAGAAGCACTGGACCGTACAGCAGGCCCTCGATCACATCCGGAACTACGGCAAGGATTCCGAAACGCTCAACATGCTCTACGTCACGGAGCATGGTACGCTGATCGACGAGATCCACATCCGTGAGATCCTGCTGTCCAGACCCGAGAGCCTGATCGAGGATCTCATGGACGAGAAGTGTCCGTCCCTGCTGGCCACCGACGATCAGGAGACGGCCGTCCAGGCCTTCAAGAAACTCGACCGTTTCGCCCTGCCCGTCATCGATTCCGATGGCAAGCTGCTCGGCATCGTGACACTCGACGACGTCCTCGACGTCGCCGAAGCCCAGGCTACGGAAGAGATGCAGAAGTTCGGCGGTGTGGAAGCTCTCGAGGAACCGTACATCAGCGTTCCGCTCATGGAGCTCGTACGCAAGCGTGCCACCTGGCTCGTCGTACTCTTCCTCGGCGGCTTCCTTACGGCGACGGCATTGTCCGTCTTCCAGGCCACGATCGAACGCGCCGTGATGCTGGCCCTCTTCCTGCCTCTCATCATCTCCAGCGGCGGGAACTCCGGATCCCAGGCAGCCACACTCATCGTCCGCGCCCTCGCCCTGGGAGAGGTCACGCTGTCCGACTGGTGGCGTATCATGCGACGCGAGCTCGCGGCCGGACTATTGCTCGGCATCCTGCTCGGCTTCCTCGGCTTCCTGCGCATCATGATCGGTGCATGGATGGACGGAACGACGAGTCCCACGACGTGGATGCTCGCCCTCGTCGTCTGCCTTTCCCTCGTCGGTATCGTCCTGGCAGGTACCATCGCAGGCTCGATGCTTCCCCTGCTCATGAAGCGCCTCGGCTTCGACCCCGCGGCATCGTCGGCCCCCTTCGTCGCCACGTTTTCCGACGTCACGGGCATCATCATCTACTTCTCGATCGCGACCCTGTTGCTTGGTGGATATCTGCTCTGAGCCGCAGGTATGGCACCGTTCCGGCGACCTCGATCCTAACTGAAGATACCATGCACCAGCCAGGCCGAACCGTAGGCCAGAACGAAGGTCATGACGAACGATAGAGCGGGCCACTTCCACGATCCCGTTTCGCGCTTCATGATGGCCATGGTACTGACGCACTGCAATGCGAAAACATAGAAGGCGAGAACTGCGAGGCCCGTAGCCAGCGGCAGTTCGGCGCGAAGGACGTCGCGCAGGGTGGAATCGGTTTCGGAAACGTCGGCGGCATAGATCTGTCCCATCGCACTCACGAAGGTCTCGCGTGCCGCATAGGAGCTCAGCACGCCGAGCGTGATCTTCCAGTCGAAGCCCAACGGTGCGAAGACTGGCTGGATGGCCGAGCCGACGGCTGCGGCATAGGACCCTTCCATCTGCATCTGCTGAGCGCGCAACGGCGGCGTTCCTTCGGGAACGTCCACACGCGGCAGCTCGGTGAACAGCCACAACACGAGGGAGAAGACGAGGATCACCGTCCCTGCCGTCTTGAGGAAGTCGCGTGCCCTGCCGATGATCGTGATACCCGTACTCCTCCATGACGGAAGGCGGTACGGGGGGAACTCCATGAGGAAGGGCACGACGGCGCCACGGAACATCGTGCGCTTCAGGAGCAATGCGATCAACAGACCCGATAATGCTCCGACGATATACAACGATGCAAGGACGACACCCTGCAACGACATCATGCCGAAGACCGTAGCTGCGGGAATACAGGCGCTGATGAGCAAGGCATAGACCGGCAGACGCGCCGAACATGTCATCAGCGGCGTGGCCATGATCGTGGCCATACGGTCCTTGTACGACGGAATGATGCGTGCCGACATGATTCCCGGAATGGCGCAGGCGAACGAGCCGAGCAGCGGAATGAAACTGCGCCCCTGCAGCCCGAAGAGTCCCATCATCCTGTCCACCAGGAATGCCGCTCTCGCCAGATACCCGCATTCTTCGAGTACCGTGATCAGCAGATTCAGGATGAGGATCTGGGGAAGGAAGACGATGACCGAACCGACACCTGCGAGCAGTCCCTTCGCAAGGAAGCTCTTCACCAATGGCGGCAATGCCATGCCGTCGACGGCATCCTGCAACAGGCCGAAGCCGCCTTCGATCAGATCCATCAGCGGCTCGGCCCACGTGAAGATCGACTGGAAGAACAGGGCCATCACGACGACGAAGATGACGGCGCCCCATATCGGATGGAGCAGCACACGATCCAGACGCTCCGTCACGACGTCCGGTGAACCTGGAATCATCACCCGGTCTACGACGCCGCGCGACCAGGTGAAACGTTCCTCTATGGTAGCATCGGAAGCCAGTACCGATGCCGGTACACGAGGTACGACAGGATCCACGAGGGCATGCTTGACGTCACCCACTCCGAGACCCTTGGCCCCAACGACCGGGAGAACCGGAACACCGAGCGTATGCATCAGCCCGATATCGTCGAACGCTCCGCCCGATGCCTTCACGCTGTCCACCATCGTCACGGCTACCGCCATCGGCAGACCGAGTGCGGCGAGATGGGAGAACAGGACGAGGCACTTTTCGGCGTTGGCCGCATTCATCACGAGCAGGATCGCATCGGGACGCGGAATGGATGGATGGGTACCCTTCAGGACATCGACACTCAAACGTTCGTCCTCGGACGCAGGCTCCATGCCATAGATACCCGGCAGGTCGATCACCGCCGCGCGGTGTCCATCGGCTTCCACGGTTCCTACCATCGGTTCGACGGTCACCCCCGGGAAGTTGCCGACCCGTTGCTGGAGTCCCGTCAGGACATTGAACAGCGTGGACTTACCGACGTTCGGAGTGCCGATGACGGCGACGGTCGAAAGCGGCTTCATGTAGCCTGGACGTAGACCTGCAGGTCCCCTGCCGTACGAAGGGCGATGCGAGTGCGGTTGATGGCGACTTCGATGGGACCTCCGAACGGCGCCTTGCGCATGATCGTACAGATCGTTCCCAACGTAAGTCCTAGTTCCTGAATACGGTTGGACGCTGCGGGGTCACCGGTGATTCCGACGATCCGGCAGAGCGTTCCAACCGACATCGCTTGTATGGGGAGAGGCTTCATGATACTCTTTGGAATTGGTCCAAATTAAGGAAAAGTCCCGATCCGACAGGCCTCTTGCACCTTATTCCGCCCTGCGACCGATCGTGCTATGAAGACACGTCGGGCGTGGTATCTTGCTTCGGGCAGGCTACCGTTCTCGACCGCATCAACGACCATCCTTCGACTCTCGCCATGCTTTCCAGCCTGTACGTGGACTTCAACAGCTACTTCGCCTCGGTGGAGCAGCAGGAACACGAGCAGTACCGAGGCAAGCCCATCGCCGTCGTTCCCGTCATGGCCGACACCACATGCGCCATCGCAGCATCGTACGAAGCCAAACGCTTCGGCGTACGTACGGGAACCATCATCGGCGATGCGAAGAAGATGTGCCCGGATCTCATCCTCGTCCCTGCCCGACATGGTAAATACATAGAGTATCACAATCGGCTCGTCGAAGCCGTCGAGAGCGCCGTTCACGTCAGGCGCGTCATGTCCATCGATGAGATGGTCTGTGATCTCACCGGCAGCGCGCGCCAGCGTGCGAAGGCCGAAGCCATCGCGCTTGATGTCAAGAAGGCCATTGCCGACAAGGTTGGTCCGTACATGAAGTGCTCCATCGGCATCGCCCCGAACGACTTCCTCGCGAAGACGGCGAGCGACTTGCAGAAACCCGACGGCCTCGTCGTCATCGAGCGCGAGGATCTTCCCCACATCCTCTATTCGATGGAACTGCGGGATATCTGCGGCATCGGCCGGAACATGCACAAGCGTCTGTGGAAGCACGGCATCTACACTGTGGAGATGCTCTGCAATGCGCCGAAGGAGAAGCTCCATGCCGTATGGGGTGGCATCGAGGGCGATCGCTTCTGGGCCAAACTTCGGGGTGAACAGGTTCCCTTCAACGAACCCAACAAGACCACCGTCGGACACTCACACGTCCTTCCCCCACGACTCCGCACACAGGAAAGTGCCGATGGCGTCATGCACCGCCTCCTGCAGAAAGCCGCGATGCGGCTCAGGAAGTATGGCCTTCTCACGGCCAATCTCGACGTACGCGTGCGCTACGTCGCCGGCGACCGATGGAAGTGCGACATGGACCTCACGCCCACGCAGGACATCGTCCAGCTCACCGGCGCCCTCGCCCGCATGTTCGAGCAGCGCCCGGTCCATGACGGCGCCCCCTTCTTCGTCGCCGTCTCGCTGAACAAGCTCATTCCGGCCGGCATGGCACCCGTGCCCATGTTCGAGCACACGGGTCCGTCACGCGAAGCGCTCAACACCACCATCGACAAGCTCAACCTCAAGTACGGCAGGAATACCGTCTACCTCGGCGGCGCCCACAATGCATTGGACAGTGCGCCCATGCGTATCGCCTTCACGCACATTCCGGATGTGGAGATCGATGACGAGGAAGAGGACGAGTGATCGAGTACGACAGGATGAGGCGGCGGTGAGCGCGTCATCCATCGATGCCTTTCGTTCGGTAACATCATCAGTCGAAACTGACCACGGCCCTGGTTCGAAGGGAGCAGGTCCTCCGACCGCGTACGGGTGGCGATACCGCCGTTCTCCGTGTACGTGTTAACATCCGTGCGGGCGAGGCCGGTCGTCCGCGTCGAACCCGTCAGCCAGTTCGCGCAGAACGTCGGTTCAGTTCATCCACATATTGGAACACGAGGTTCAAGTGGCCTGCGTAAATACACCAAGGAAAGGCTTGTTTCTCCTTCATTTGAAGGAAGGGGCTTTCATTCCATGACGATCACGACAGGGAGGATGATGTTCCCCCGGTTTGGTTGACAGTGAGTACGATCGTTTGGTTGTACAGCTAGTTGTTGCTCGAACTGAACAGGCGTCATGAGTCC
>MKVH01000010.1 GCA_001899175.1 Candidatus Kapaibacterium thiocyanatum
CTGCTCGCGTATAGGGCAGCTTCTGTTCTATCACGAGGGCTACTGCCTCGCGTTTGAATGCTTCATCGTACCGTTATCTGCGTTTCGGGTTTGTCATGGTAACCTCCTCCGTAATATCGGAAATGAGATCGAGCCACTGTCAACTAGATGGGGGGATGATCACTACCTTGGGACACCCCTATTGAGTGTTCCCCCTTGAATGTAGTCAAGAATTGTATCTCGATATGCGGGCTCGAACCCTTGGACTAGTAGAGGAAAGACCTCCCATTGACAATCGCAGAAGTAGCCGTTCCAGTATAGCTTAATACTACTTGGCGTAACCAGCCTCATTGGAGGAATACCTACTCGTCCGATCTCTTGCCCGTGTCTGGATATGGTACAGTATGTATGTATTCTAGCGGGATCTGATTGATCAAGTCGTTGGCATTGATCCAGCAAATTCAAAACATGACGAACTCGAACTTGATCTGTATCCCTGCTATGTGCAAGGTACAATGAAGTGTCTCGCTTGGATAGGCTGGTTGTAAAGTAAGCAGTGAGGGGGTAAGTTCCTAGAAAATAACAGTCTAGGCACAACCCATCATCACCGGATTTCACACCAGTGTGTCGAGCCCCTCCACAAGAGGTCAGCAGCACTAGCATCACGAATACACTCAAAATGGCTTTCACTACTTAATCCTTTTTTGTTGAGTCGCTTTTACTCGCTTCCTGTCCGTCTGTTTTGCTTACGTCCGGAGTATCTGTTGGCTTTGCAACCTTACGAACCTCAGCACGATGATTGGATCGCGATGGCCTACTTGAGTCCAATAGCCTATGAAGTATCCGGGCCGTCCTTGTTTCGATACCAAGAATAACACGCCTTTCCTCTACGTTATCATACTGGGGATCATGGCTCTTCTCCTCATCAATATCAACGAAGTACTGGGCTTCATCCAAAAAAGATCTCACTCCATGACTAAACTCATGGAGAAGAAGCTCATATGGTGAAATCAGGGCATTATCAACAACAGAACCAACGGTTGGGTTCCAAGATAAGGTATTATTATACGGGTTGAATGACGGAGGATATTGCCATCTACCATTCGCACCCATGATTGGGTACTCATGCGACCGGTCGTGTGTGGTAAATCGGAACTTGATCTTGACATCTTTGATGTTCTTAGCAGCTAAGAGGGTCGCAGCAGCCTCATAGGCTCCATTCTCGGCAAAGAACTCGATCGCACAATCGACATACTCCATGAGGCGCATCTGCTCCTGTTCCGTTCCAATGGGGATAATCTCGCGCCCATTGTTGTCATAGTTCGTGATCGGATTGTTCCCAGCATACTGATACGGCGTCAGTGCGGTGTATTTGTTCCACAGTGGATCCACGGACAGGAACCTCCCATACCCCGCATCGTACTGCCTGACGCCGTAGAAGCCCAGTGCGCTCTCGTTGTCCGTCTCACGGCCGATGTAGCCCATACGACCCATCAGCGCTTCGTTCGGAAGATTCACGTCCTCGCCGAAGGCCGTGTACGCACGCTGGTCCGCACCGTATTCCGGCGTGCCGCGACGTACCTGCACCGTGCTGCCAAGATGATCCGTGAAGACGATCTCCTTCGTTCCTCCTGCTGCACGCGTGATGATCCGCGTGTTCATC
>MKVH01000011.1 GCA_001899175.1 Candidatus Kapaibacterium thiocyanatum
GAGCTCGATACGCTCGTGATCGAGAACACGTCGAGCGAACGGGCGATGCTTCTGCGTATCGATTGGGGATCGCTCGATCTCGCCACGTGTGCCGATCCGATCTATGCCGATCCACTTCGCGACTTCTATCCGTTCACCGAATTCTCCTACGGTACGTTCACCAACGTGACGACGTCCATCCTCCTCCGGGATATGAACGGCGATACGAAGAAGGATCTCATCGTCTACATCCGGGGAAGGAACGGGTCGACCGACACGGCCGGCGCGGTCGTCGTCATGGCCCAGCCCGGACTGGATCAATGGGACGGGACATACCTGACGGATATCATGACCGATCCCACGTGGGTGCCATACGATGCAGCGAGGCTGACCATCGGCACGGACATCACGGCCGGACGCCTGAACCAGCGCAGCGGCATCGTCATCCAGGAGTGGATCACGCCGCCGTCGCCCCTGGTCCAGCAGCAGGAGAAGAGCGAGCAGCGTCCCGCCCTGCAGGATCTGCCCGTCCACGACATGAGGATCGTCGTCTTCCCGAATCCCGCCTCGAATACCGTGACGATACGCCTGACGAGTCCCTTGTCCCTCATCGAATGCAGCGTGGTCGACATCTTCGGCCGTGAAGTGCTGCGCCTTGCCGAGGAGAACGTTCCGATGGCGCGGCGGGAGATGACGCTGGACGTCGCCCATCTCGCGGACGGGGCCTATCGCATCCTGCTCACCGACGGTACGGGAGCCATTGTTTCACGACCTGTCACCATCGCACGATGATCGATCCCATTCACGGCAGGGGAGCGGACCATGCTCTTCTGTCCCGTATCGCCACGCTCGTTCTGTGCCTGGGCGTGATGCTATCCTTCACGTCCGGAGTCCGGGCCCAATCGCAGGAGTCCTGCGAGGAGAACTGTCCGGGTGTTCCGTTCACGACGCAGACGATCACGTATTCGCCGCTGCCGTCGTGCTCGTTCACGATCACGGTGAAGAAGCGTTTCTGCGTGTCGTGGGAGCTCGTCATCCAGAGCATCACGCGTACGGGGAGCTGCGGGGGGCTGAGTCCTGCGGAGATCGTGAATCTGGTGACGTCGGACATCGTGATGAACAACATGATGAACTTCCCCCCGGCCGGCGGGTATACGTACGGCGGGTGGGTGTGGCGGATCGTGCGACCGTCGTGCTGGAAGTTCTCGGGGTTGTCGGTGGTGCCGTGCGATTCGTCGCAGTGCTGCATCAGCTACATCAACGTGGAGAAGCGCATCGAGTGTCCGCCGGGACACTGGGAAGCGGCCAGCGAGCGGCAGGTGCTGCAGGTGCTTCCGTGTGCCCCGAACGTGACGTCGGGACCGATGCTCGGCTGCATGGAATCGTGCGGTCCGATCACGCCGTGGCTGAAGGCGAAGATGAAGTGACGACGTCATTTCCTTCCTGACGACCGGTGTGTGTCTCTCTCTCTCTCTCTCTCTTACGAACGACTATTCACGACGACGACAAGCACGACGACGGTGCGGAGCATACGATGAAGAACATCCAGCGCATGACG
>MKVH01000012.1 GCA_001899175.1 Candidatus Kapaibacterium thiocyanatum
CCTGCGACACGGCGGAACTGGAGCGTCTGAAGATCGAGATCTCGCGTCTGTTCCAGGACGGGATCCAGAAGCTCCGCGCGCAGATCCTCGAGCAGTACGCCACGAACTGCCGCGCCCTGGACGGTATCGTGGACGAAGTGTCGGTGAGCTATGCCGAGAAGCCGTATCACTACACGCTCTACTACTACGACCGCCGTGGCCGCCTGGTGCGGACGGTCTCGCCGAAGGGCGTGGACATCGATCCCGCGCGGACATTATCGTCGGTACCATCGCACAGTTTCGTCTCGCGCTTCAGCACGGACTCGCGCGGGCGGGTGAAGGTCATGACGGTGCCGGACGGCGGGGACGAACGCTACTACTACGATGCGCGTGGACGTCTGAGGTTCACGGCCGATGCCATCCAGTGGGGAGCCACGCCGCAGCGGATGTCGTACGTGACGTACGACCGCCTGAGCCGTGTCACCGAGCGGGGCGAAGTGGTGCTGAACGCTTCGGGTCCGGACTCGGACATCGCCGGGGCGGCGGCGGCGCATGCGGAGGACCCGTCGTGGCCACCGGTGAGCTTCGAGCGAAGGGACGTGGCGCGGTTCTACTACGACGCACCCGCAAGTACGATCTCGAATGCCATCTCGGGATGGACGGCGGTGACTGCGGAGCACACGGACTTCGTGCAGAAGAACGTCCGTGGGCGGATGAGCTTCACGGTCGCGGTCCCGCTGCTGGCGGCGGGCAACGACGTTACCGCAAGCAGCGTCGATGTCGTACGGTCGTACTTCAGCTACGACGCGACGGGAGCACTCGCGGATCACGTCAGCGACATCGCGGTGGACAACACGACGAGCTCGGCACGCCTCATCAAGCGGACGACTCCGTCGTACGATCCGTCGACGGGGAACACGATGGCGTCGATGTATCAGAAAGGCAAGAGCGACGTGCACTATGCGTGGAACACGTACCGGCTCGACGGCACGACGGACACGGTGATGACGTCGCGGACGAGTGTACTCTGGGACGTGGATGCACGGTACAAGTACGACAAGGCCGGTCTCATGCGTCGCGAGGTGCTGGGCGCGGACCTCGTCCAGGGCAAGGACTACGTACTGACGATCGCCGGTCAGATCAAGGGCATCGGCCATCCGTCGCTGGACCCGCAGAAGGACCCGGGACTGGACGGAGCGACGAGCGGCAGCAACACGCACGTCGCGAAGGATGCCCTGGGCATGGCCTTCGGCTACTATGGAGGAGACTTCAGCAGAAGCTACAGCGGGAACCAGTCGCCATATAACAGTACTGAATCCACTCTCCTGTCTCCACCGAGTGACCTGTTCAGTGGCTTCATCGGCTCGTATGCGTTGAAGCAACAGACCATGACGGTCCCTCCTGGCCAGACCCTGCTCAAGAACGGGGACCTCGTGGGCGAACGCTTCGTCTATGACCGCATCGGCCGCATCAGGAGCG